>DGZR01000067.1:0-22536 GCA_002397155.1 Firmicutes bacterium UBA4975
GACTGATTAGACCAGCGCTTGTCGGTGTACTTGTATGTGGTTGAAAAGGGTACCGACTGGTAAGTCTTGACGCTTTCCAGGGTGCGGACATGGAGTTTTGCTTCTGCTGTGACCAGGTTCAGGACCTGGCCCACTTTTAAGACGGGATCCTCCTTGAGAACGGGATTGGCCTTTTTTAGATCGCTCTCGCTGATATTCGCACCCCGGGAAATGGACCAGAGACTGTCCCCCTTGGACACCGCATAGGATTGGGCGGCCTCTTGGCCCTGCAAGACATAGTCCACCGCCGCTTCCACAGTATAAATATCTTCCGGACTGACGACCTGGGCGCATACTTCCACCGGATCAATTATCTCTGCTTTGAGCAGGACCCGGTTATCCGATTGGTGAAAAAAGGAGTTTGCCACTCTTAGGAGTACTTCCTGGGCCTGTTCTTCCGTAGCGGTCCAGACCAAGGCTTCGTCCCTGACGGCAATCGCCCAGCCCAGGGTTGAATAAGAAAGCCTGGCTGCCAGGGCGGTTTTGAGGGATGGGGTATCGGCCTTGGCCTCCGCCTGCAATTCCCGGCAGGCGGACACTTCTTCCTTGAATTGCAGACTCAACCCTACCCGAGCTTCTTCTTCCCGCAAAAAGTCTGCGAGCAGGTCGGCGTACTCGGCAAAATTCTCGACGGTCCCCACAGCCTCTCCGTCCACATACACCCTGTACACAAAAGCCGGTTGGTAAAACGCATAGGCTGCCGAGCCAACTGCAATGACTGCGACAAAGAGGGCAATAAGCCCCAACAGTAACTTTTTCTTCATTGGCCACCTCTCTCCAGCGCGTGACGCGGGTTTCCTAAGCTATTCGCCCTTAAACCCGGTAATTCCTCCTGGTAATTTTTAAAAAAAAACCGCCCGAAGGGTTTCGGAACGGCCTTTTTTTAAAATGGAGCCGGCGATGGGACTTGAACCCGCAACCTGCTGATTACGATTCAGCTGCTCTGCCAGTTGAGCTACGCCGGCAGAAAAAAGTGGTGCCGCAGGGCAGAATTGAACTGCCGACACGTGGATTTTCAGTCCACTGCTCTACCGACTGAGCTACCGCGGCAAAAAAGTGGCGGAGCTGACGGGAGTCGAACCCGCGATCTCCTGCGTGACAGGCAGGCATGTTAGGCCACTACACCACAGCTCCGCTTTGGTGACCCCTAGGGGATTCGAACCCCTGAATGCCAGCGTGAAAGGCTGGTGAGTTAAGCCGCTTCTCCAAGGGGCCTAAAATGGCGAGCCATGATGGATTCGAACCATCGACACCCTGATTAAAAGTCAGGTGCTCTGCCAACTGAGCTAATGGCTCCAGACACTATAAGAGAATACTATAGAAATTTTTTGGTGTCAACCCCTGACCTTGGCTGACCTAACCGGCTTCTACCGCCAGGGAAAGATTGGCCGTGACTTGGGGATGGAGGCGGATTTCTAGTTCGTAGCGCCCGAGCTGCCGGATGGGCTCGGCCAGGATGATCTTGCGCCGATCCACTTTTACCCCCATTTTCGCCATCTCGTCAGCGATATCCTTACTGGTGACCGAACCGAATAAGCGCCCTCCTTCGCCGGCTTTGACCAGATGGCGCAGGTTTAGGCTTTCAATTTTTCCTTTTAGGGCGGTAAATTTCGCCAGCTCCCGCTCGTCTTTTTTGCTGCTCTGTTCTTGCTGTTTTTCCAGGCTCTTTAACGAAGCGCTGTCGGCGGCCACCGCCAATCCCCTGGGCAGCAGGTAGTTTCGGGCGTAACCGTCGGACACTTCCTTGATCTGGCCGGGGTTGCCCACCCCTTTTACCTTTTCTTTGAGAATGACCTTCATAAAAGACCCCCCTAAATCAGCGGGATGCCGCCGGGCTACTCATTTTTTTGGCGACCCCGCCAGTAGTCCAGCAGTTCCGCCTCAAAATGGCGCAAACTGTTATCGGGATTGACTGCTCTTTCCTGCAATTTTTCTTCTACCGCCAGATCCAAGCTGCGGATGCTTACCCCCAGGCGGTCCGCCATGCTAAAGAGTATCACTACGGCCGCGCTCAGGGCGTCCAGGACGTTGTCCTCCTGGCCCCGGTACAGACCGGAAAACAATTCGGCGGTGGCAGAAAGCAATTGCACCTTTAGGCCCTCGATGATCTTCAGGTTGCGGGCGATATCGATACGGTTCGCGGTCATTTACTCCCCTCCAGGACAAAACAAGGGCAATTGCTTGCCCTTTTAATCATTCCGTTGTATATGGCATAAGGGCCATGTAGCGGGCGCGTTTAATCGCCAAAGTTAGCTGGCGCTGGTGTCCGGCGCAGTTTCCCGTAATCCGCCTGGGCAGAATTTTACCCCGTTCGGAAATGAAACGCCTGAGCTTATCGGCGCTTTTATAGTCGATGTGAGCTACCTTATCTACGCAGAAGCTGCATACCCGTTTGCGTTTTCTGCCTCTTTCTTTGCGCACCTGGCTGCCTCCAATCTAAAATGGAATTTCTTCGTCGCCGCCTGGGTCGGTGCCGTACTGTTCAAAACCGGAGCCGGCTGCCCGCCCCCCCCCCTCGCCCTTGCGGTCAAGAAAGCGAACGTTGTCGGCGACTACTTCGGTCATGTACCGGCGCTGGCCTTCCTGCTCGTAAGTCCTGACCTGAATTCTTCCCTCGACTGCCACCAAGCTGCCCTTGCCCAGGTAGCTGGCGCAATTTTCAGCTTGTTTCCGCCAGACGACGATGGGGATAAAATCCGTTTCCTTTTCTCCGTCCTTGTTGGTAAAAGGGCGGTCTACCGCGAGGGTGAAGGATGCCACAGGAATTCCCGAAGGAATGTACTTCAATTCCGGATCCCTGGTCAACCGGCCTATTAGAATCACCCGGTTTAACAAAAAATCATCTCCCCTCCGAACTATTCATCTTCCCGGATAATTATATGGCGCAGGACACCGGCGGTAATCTTGATTACCCGGTCCAGTTCAGCCACTACCTGGGGGGTGCCGGAAAAATGCAGCTCGATGTAATTGCCTTCGTTAAAATCAGCGATCTCATACGCAAGGCGCTTTTTACCCCATTTGTTTACGTCTCCTGTAACCTGGCCGCCCTGTTCGGCAATGATGGCGGCGACTCTTTCCTGTAGGGCGTCAACCTGCTCTTCTTCGAAATCGGGCTGGACAATGTAGAGAAATTCGTAATTTCGCAAAACCTATCACCTCCTCCTGTGGACTGGCGGCTTCAATTGCAATTGAAGCAGGGGGGCAATTAAACATTATAGCATAAAGGCCGTCCCATGCAAGTTAACCTGGGGACAAGCGCTTGCGGATCGATTTTTCTGCTTGCTTTCGGGGAATCAGCACACTGCGCCCGCAGTTCTGGCACTGCAGGCGAAAATCCATGCCTACTCTTAGAATTTTCCACTGGTTAGCCCCGCAGGGATGGGGTTTTTTTAGCTGGACAATGTCTCCCGGCGTGTAGATGACGTCCACCTCCTACAGGAAGAAAAAAGCGAAAAAATCTGCCATGGCTTGGACCAGGGGTTGGAGTAAGGGAACCAGGCTGGAATCAGCCGTCGCCAGGGCCAGCACTTCCCCCCCCTTACCCGGGAGGAGCAAGGGCCCCAGGGTCAAGAACAAGATGGCGGCGAACAGCCCGGTGGCGGCCCCGACGGCTAACCCCCCGATTTGAGAGGCCGGCGCCCTGGCTTTTTCTACGAGTTTTAGGGCAAGGAAAAGAGTGGCAAAGATGAGGCAAAAGGCGGTGGCTCTAAGAGCCAAGCCAATCAGGGAAAAAAGGGGATCGCCGGTAACCGCTTCTAGGGCCAGCAGCCGTCCCCAGGGTCCCAAGTGGGGAGGTAAGCCGCCGACAGGCAGGGCCCGGCGGCCAAACCCGACAGCGAAGACCGGTTCCAGGGCGGGTTTTAAGTAAAGGGCGCACTTAGCCGTCCCGAAAAGAGCGGCAAGGGCCAGTCCGGCCAGGGTGGAAAAGCGATACAGGGCCCGGCGGAAGCCCGCCAGGTACCCGGCCGCTCCTCCCCAAGCCAGGGCAGAGACTAGGAAATAATCAAGCCAGGGCAACATAAAAAATATCCCCCCCCCCGGGCCGCATTAGCGCCAAACCAGGATGGCCACCGCCGCCGGGACGGGGGGCCACACCGTCCCTTGCAGGTAATTTTCCACCACGGCAATGACAAGGACGCAAACAGCCGCCACAGCCAAAAAAAGCAGGGTTTCACGCAGGTAGTCCTCAAAAAAAACGTAATTTCTCTCTTTGCGCTTAATAAGAGCGGCGATTCCGTCCACCAGCACTTTACTGAGAGCAAAAACCAAGAAAGCCTGAAGCCAGGGATCGAGGCCAAGGGATAAAAGCAAGCGCCAGACCAAGGCGGCCACAGCCAGCACCCCGCCCAAGCGGACTAAGAACATCCCCGCGCCCTTTCCCCAGCTTTTCACTAAAACCACCTGTTTCCGCCAGTAATTTTTAGATTTCTAAAGCTATAATAGCATAAACCGGCCAGGAGGACTACATTGCCAAGCCCCAATAAGGGATAGAGAACCCTGACTAATCTGGCAAAGCCCCCTTGGGCGATGGCAAAACCCAGGACGCTAGTGCCAAAAACCGTCGGCCAATACCCCAGCCCGTCCGCCATCCTGCTGGCCAAGCCGTGGATGTTGGCCAGAGCTGTAGTGAGTACCGCCGCCAAGAGAACCAAGGCGTAAAGCCACTGCCACTTACCCAGCCATACTTGGGCCAGGCTAAGGAGGGGAATTTCTCCTGCCGCCAGCCCCCGGGTCGCCCCGTATATGAGCAAGAGCAGCAGGCCCACCATTAGGCCGCCCAGCCCTCCCCCCAGGAGCGCGGTCTTGCGGTCTAGCTGCTCCTTTAGGGTGCTCAGGGCGACTCCGGCGATGGCCGTGTTAAAAGAGACGTAGAGCAGGGCTGAGCTAAAAGGTCCTCGGGCCGCCATCCCCAGGGCGGGAACGGCAATCTGGACCAGGCAGAGGGCGGCAATGAGCAGGGCCATGCCGGGAACCAGCCAGCAATTGGCCCGAAGAAATCCCTTTCCCCCCGTTCTCAGGAGCAGGGCTGAGAGGGCTAAAAAGCCCAGGCAGCCCAAGGGGTAACCCGGGCCCCAGCCGCCGAGGACAGTGGCGCCGGCCGCGGTCATGACCCCTACTCCCGCCAGGAGGGTGACCATAAATACTTGATCCATCAGAAATACTAACCACTTCCACGGCAACAATACCCGGAGGAGGTCGGCGTAAGAATAAACCGGGTGGCTGAGGGTAACCTGTAGTATTACAACCCCAACCCAGGTAAAGAGCAGGGTGGCCAAAAGCACCCCCCCCAGACCGCCCCGGCCGAACCTGGTAAAAAAGTCCACCACCTCGCGGCCGGTGGCAAAACCGGCCCCGATCACTGCGCCGGCGAAGGCCATGGCCACCGCCAGAGAATTCTTTCCCATAAAAAGCACCTCAAGGGCAATTTATTCGGCGGCCAGGCATTTTATGAAGCTTTGGTTCATAAGGATTACTAGCCCAGCGGAAGTGGAGGGTGTTATGGCTAAAAACTGTTCCCTGCCCCAGCACTATGCCCGAATAAAATACAATCAGCCCAATGCCCCGGAAGCGATCAGCCAGGCCCTGGCTTCGCTTTTTCCCTTCAGCCTCCCCCCCCAGGACATCCTCGTCCTCTGCATCGGCACCGATCGCTCCACCGGCGACAGCCTGGGGCCGTTGACCGGCAGCAAACTGCTGGCCCAAGCCCCCCCCTTTCGCGTGCTAGGCTGCCTGGAAGAGCCTGTTCACGCCGCCAACCTGGCAGAAACCCTGGAGGAGATTCAGACCCGCCCCCCCGCTTGGACGGTGGCCATCGATGCCTCCCTGGGCAGTATGGAAGGAGTGGGCCTGGTCAATATCGGGCCGGGAGCCCTGCAGCCCGGAGCTGGCGTCTACAAGCGGCTGCCCCAAGTGGGCAATGTATACATCACGGGCATCGTCAACGTGGGCGGTTTTATGGAGTACTTCGTCCTGCAAAACACCCGGCTTTCCCTGGTGAGTAAAATGGCGGACGTCATCTGCACGGGGCTATTCCTCGCTATTTCGGGCAAGAACCAAAAAGCCGGGCAACGCTGATGCCCGGCTTTTTTTTACTGCTTTTGGGTTGGTGGCTTTTCCGGATAAGGGGTGTCTTGCCCGCGCATTTTGCAAATTCCTTGGAAAACCGCTCCGTCGCCGATTGAGAGCTTGGCGACGATGATGTCGCCGAAGAGCTTGCCGGAGGGTTCTATTTCAAGAATGCCGGCCGCTTCAACATTGCCCCGCAAGGTACCCGCGATGGAGATGTTGCGGCACTTGGTTTCGGCCTCGATCAATCCCCCGCTGGCGACAATTATATCGCCGTTGGTGTTGACTTTACCGCTGACTTTACCCTCTACGCGGAGAACTCCTTTGGCCTCTATCGTTCCGTTTATGACGGTTTCTTTGCCGATGATCGTGTCTATTTTGCTGGGGTCTATCTGTTCTTTTTTGCTAAACATTTGGCTGCCTCCTAGGGTAAGTATTTGACTGGGTTTACCGCCTCGCCCCAGCGACGGACCTCGTAGTGCAGGTGGGGGGCCGTCGACCGGCCGGTGTTGCCGACATAGCCGATAACCTCTCCCCCTGTCACCAGGTCCCCTACCGAGGCCCTGATTTTGCTCAGGTGGGCGTAGTAGGTTTCATATCCATAGCCGTGGTTTACTATAATCAGCTTGCCGTAGGTCCCGAGAGTCCCGGCGTAAGTCACCCGGCCCGCTCCGGTGACTAAGACCTGGCGGCCGTATATGTTGCCGTCGGCGATGTCCACCCCGGAGTGAAAATCCCTCATCCTGGTGATCGGATGTCGGCGCCAGCCAAAGGCGGCGGAGATGTGGCCCCAGGTGGGCCAGCGGGAGGGCAGAGCCGCTGCCCGGCGCTGCTGTTCTTCTATGTTCTCTTTGAGGGCAACCATACGGTCTTCTTGCTCCGGCAAGGATTGCTGCAGGTACTCTATCCCGGAAAAAGTCCGGTCAATGGTGGTGTACTCCCTGGTTTCCAGGTAAGCCCGGAAGTAAGGAGGGTCCACTTGGCCGGTGGGTGAATCTTGGTCGACGATTGATTCATCCATGCCGTTTAGCTCAAGCAATTCTATCTCCAGGGTCTTTACCCGCTTAAAGTTGTCAAGCATCATCTGGGTTTCATTGGCCAGTTGTCCTATGAGTTCGCTCTTCACCTGATTGTCGATGCGCAGTTGCTCCAGCTCGGGAAAAACAGCTTTGGCAGAGCTGTAATTGTTAAAGAAGCCCACCAGGAGCAGGGGCACAAAAATCAGGAGCAAGCCCACGCCGCGCAAGAAGAGCAGGGGTAGCTTAAAGCTGACCGGTGGTTTTTGCGAATGGGGCACAACCATGATCGTTATATCTTCGTTCTTTCGGCCCAATTGGTCACCCCCTTTCGGCGAGCAAAAGATCTATTTAGACGCCATGGCGGTCTTTATCGCCAGCAGTTCTTCTTCAGAGAGGTTGTACTTTGAGCCCCCCGAAGCGATTGGCTTAGCGTAGATCCTGGAGTCTTCCCGGCTGAATATGCCCGTGAGGACAAAGCCGTCGGCCTGGTCGTTTAAGAGAGCCAAGGAAAAGCTTAAGTCATTGCCAGTCTTTTCAAAGGCGTTATAGCGCACTAAGTGCAAACGATGGGGAAAGGCGGAAATTTGTCCGCTCAGAGCTTGGACCTGGCTGTTGAGGATTTCCGCCAGCTCTTTTTGGGCGAAAACCGAGCGGTCCAGCCGGATGAGGTGTTCTTCAACGGTGCCACCCTTCACCAATTGGGCCATCTTTTTGTAGGCCCTAAGCCGGGAAGAGAGGATAAGAACAAAGATGAGCAGGAAAAGGAAGGCTGTTCCCGTCCCCAGCTCAAACCAGTGGTCTGACAAAAACTCCACATGAATACCTCCTGACTCCTTAATTGTTTTCTATTCGCCGTTGACAGCGAAACTCCTGCCCAAAAAACAAAAATTCACCGCTTAGGTGAACATTTTTTCTTCCCGGGCTCTTTTATCCCGACAGTCTTTGTCGGGGACAACCCAGTTATTTGCCCACTCCCCCTGGGTTATACAGGCAAGGGGGTTGGGCTCTTCCCCGTCGGACAAGCCCGTCGCCCAAAAGATCTCCTGGCGGCTGAGGTCCATGCCGAAGCCGCTGCGCACCAGGGGAAAACCGGAGGGTGTCTTTTTCCCTTTTATCGCCCTCAACCTCCCGGATTATCTTGCCCCCCCAAAAATACCCCTATTCACCAGACCCGGCCCCGGGCGGCCACCGGCCACTGCTCCGCTGTGCTGGTCCACACCCTTTCCGCCAGGTTCAGGACGGGGCAGGCATGATTGGGGATTATGCTCACCCTATCGCCCACGTTGGGCAGGTCGGTCCCCTCCAAAATTCCGTGTTCTTCAGAAAGCCGGACAAGTTGCCAAGATGGCTGCTCCAACAGGCCATAGCCCCGCACCGCCCCCGAACCGTGGGCGCCCTGGTCCAGGGCCAAAACCTTAGCCCCGGCATCGATTATTGCCCGACCGGGGGCCGGGCGGCTGACCACAGTAGCGACCACTTTGAGGCTGCACTGCTCGGGGGTGGCCACCCCAAGGGCGACTTGAACGGCGTCATAGAACACGTAATTACCCGGCCTTACTTCGGTGACCCCGGCCACTTGCCCTCCCCAGGTAGCGGTCGGCGTGGAACCGATGCTCACCTCTGCCACCGGGATTCCTTGCCGCCGAAGAGAGTCCGCCGCCGCCACCATCATCTCCCCCTCTTTCCTGCCCACTTGGGCCACCAGCCCCGGGTCAGGACAACCGTAGGCGTGGCCGGCATGGGTCAAGAGCCCGCGGAAGTTGAGGCGGGGAAGTCGGCAGAGCCAGGCGACAAATCTCTCCAGTTTGGGCCCCGGCGGCAGACCGCAGCGACCCAGGCCGCTGTCGACTTTGACATATACCCGCGCTTCCTCCGCCGCCGCCAAGCGGGAGAGCTGCTGGGCGCCGGCTTCTGAATCCACCAACAGGCTGAGTTTGCATCCTTTAGCCAAGAGAGCCCTTACTCTGGCCATTTTGTCCTCCCCGATCAAGGGATAGGCAACCAGGATGTCCGCGAAGCCGGCGGCAAAAAACACTTCTGCTTCGCTGAGTTTGGCCACGGTAATGCCCTCGGCCCCCGCCGCCGCTTGCCGCCGGGCAATCTGGGGCAGTTTGTGGGCCTTGATGTGGGGACGCAGCTTAACGCCATGGCGGCGGGCGAAAGCGGCCATGGCGTCGATGTTCGCCTGCAACTTTTCGAGGTCAATTAAAACATAGGGGGTTTCCACGAAAAACTATCCCTCCTCGGCCCTATTGTTTCACGTGAAACAAAAAGGGCTTTGTTTCACGTGAAACATCTAGCGGCCCAGTATTGTCTCCACGATGCGGTTGGCATCCTGGGGGGAGAAAAAATCGATGATGATTCGGCCCTGGCCCCCTTTTTCCTCCAGGGTCACCTTGGTCCCCAGCCGTTCCATCAGCCTTTGCCGCACATGAGCCAAGTTGGGGTCGAGGAGAGGCGCCGGGGCTTTGCCCCGGTTTTTACCCGTCTTTTCCGCCGCCCGCACCGACAGCCCCCCTTCGATGATGCTGTTTGCCGCCGCCAATTGCTCCTTCCCTTCCAGGGCCAGCAGCGTGCGGGCATGGCCGGGGGAAAGACGTCCCTCCGCCAAGAGAGCCTGGACCGGGGGCGTGAGGTTGAGAAGGCGCAGGGTATTGGCGATGGCCGAACGGCTCTTCCCTACCCGGTCAGCCAAGGCTTCCTGGGTGAGGTTAAATTCCTGGAGCAACCGGGAATACGCGGCGGCCTCTTCCAGGGGATTGAGGTCTTCCCTTTGCAGGTTTTCCACCAGGGCAATTTCCGCCAGTTGGCGGTCGGTCAGGTCCATGATTATGACGGGAATGCTGGTCAGGCCGGCCATTTTGGCCGCCCGCAGACGCCTTTCCCCGGCGGCAAGCTGGTAGCAGCCCAGGTGGGGCCGGACCAGGACGGGCTGAAGCAGGCCGTGCTGGGAGATGGACTGGGCCAGTTCCGCCAAAGCCTCCTGGGCAAAAGCCCGGCGAGGCTGGTGGGGATTAGGCTTGATCTCTTCGACGGGCAGGGCGGAGGGCTCTTCTTCTTCAGCGCCGGGAATCAGGGCTCCTAGTCCCCGCCCCAAGGCTCTTTTACTCATTTTTGCAAAACCTCCTCCGCTAACTGCAAGTAGGTCTCCGCCCCCCGGGAGCGGGGATCGTAGTCCAGAATAGTCAGCCCGTGGCTGGGTGCTTCGCTGAGCCGGACATTGCGCGGGATGATTGTCTTGTAGACCTGGTGCCCGAAGTAAGCCTGCACCTCCGAAACAACCTGGGCCGCCAAATTTGTCCTGGGGTCATACATGGTCAGCAGCGCTCCCTCCAGCTTGAGGGAGGGGTTGAGGTGGCGCTGTACCAGCTTAATGGTGTTGATCAGTTGACTGAGCCCCTCTAGAGCATAATACTCGCACTGGATGGGAACCAGGGTGGAATCGGCGGCGGTGAGGGCGTTCACCGTCAACAGGCCCAGGGAGGGGGGACAGTCTATGAGGATAAAGTCGTAGTTTGGGCTCGCCCCCTGCATGTGCTGCCGCAGCTTTTCCTCCCGGGACATAGAGGGTACTAACTCTATTTCCGCTCCCGCCAGTTGGATCGAGGCCGGCGCCACCCAGAGGTTTTCCACTTGGCTGGGCAAAACGATTGTCTCCAGGGGCAGGCCGGAAACGAGGACGTCGTACATGCACCTCTTGAGGGTTGGCTTCCTTAGGCCCAAGCCGCTGGTGGTGTTCCCTTGGGGATCGATATCCACCAAGAGCACTTTTTTACCCAAGCTGGCCAGGGCCGCTCCCAGATTTATGGCGGTGGTCGTCTTGCCCACCCCGCCCTTTTGGTTGGCGATGGCGATTGTCTTGCCCATAATCTCACTCTCCTTGGCGGCTTTACTCGGTTGCTTTTGGCACCTTGATCGTTATTTCAAAGTATTCTCCTCTATCTTCGTGGCTGAGCTGGGGCTTCATGCCCAGTTGTTCCATGGCCACGACAGCCTGACGCACGGTATTGAGAACAATCCGGTAATCGCGGATGACAAATTTTTGGCTCCCCCCGGGTTTTTCCGGTTCTTTGTTGTCGGCCAGCAGGTCCTCGATGAGGTCCTCGGTTTGGCGGACGTTGAGATTGAGGCGGATGACCTTTTCCAGGACTTTTTCCTGGCTGCTGCCCGGAACTTTGAGCAGGGCCCGGGCATGCCTTTCCGAGAGCCCGGCGGAGAGCAGCTTGGCCTGAACGGCCTCGGCCAGCTTGAGCAGGCGCAGCTTGTTGGCGATGGTGGACTGGCTCTTGCCAATTCTCTGGGCCAAGACTTCTTGGGTGAGGTCAAAATCTTCTAATAAGCGTTCATAGCCCTTGGCCTCCTCAAAAAAGTCCAGGTCTTCTCTTTGCAGGTTTTCAATGAGGGCAATGGCAACCATAGCGGAGTCATTGACCTCCCGCACGACAGCAGGAATTTTCGTCCAGCCCAGAAGCTTGCAGGCCCGCAGCCGCCTTTCTCCCGCCACCAGTTGAAAACTGCCATCCAGGGGCCGGACCAGGACGGGCTGCAGCAGCCCGTAGGTGCGAATCGATTGGGCCAGTTCCTCCAGGCTCTCTTCGGCAAAACCCAGCCGGGGCTGAAAGGGGTTGGGACTGATGGCGGCACAGTTGATCTCCCGTGCTTCCTCTTGAATCGAACTTTCCTGCCCAAGGAAAAGCTTGTTTATATTTTCGCGCACGAAAAAACTCACCCTCTCCATCCAAGGATAATGAAGTATTCGCTGTTTTCCCGGTCATCTCCTGCCAAGGGAGAAAATTACAGGGGCCGCTTAGCGGGAATCCCCGGCCGGCGGGGGTAGGCCGCCGGGGTTGGCCGGAACTTTTCCACTACCACCAGGCAGCGGGGGTCGCCGGTGGGGAGGCGGTACGGGTGGACCTGCAGCAAGCGCCCGCCCAATTGGCCAAAGGCCTTTTTTGCGGCCTGGGCCTCTTTTTCTCCCTGGGGGCCCCGCAGGGCCAACAGGCAGCCGCCGACAGCCAGCAGGGGCAGGCAGTATTCACTAACTACCGTAAGGCCGGATACCGCCCGGGTGATCGCGCCGGCAAAAGCTCCCCGCCCTTCCCCCTGGCCCAGGGTTTCCGCCCGCTTTCCGACGATCTCCGCCTCCACCCCCAGCTCACGGCAGCAATACTGTAAAAAAGCGACTTTTTTTGCCGCCGCTTCCACCAGGGTCAGCTTGACCCCGGAAAGGGCGATCTTGATAGGCAAGCCGGGGAAACCCGCCCCCGTGCCCACGTCGACCAGGGAGGACATGGCCTGGGGGAAGATAATGGCCGGCAGGAGGGAATCGCAGACATGCTTGTAAATGAAGTCTTCGGGAGTGCAAAGGGCGGTGAGGTTTACCCGCCGATTCCAGGAGATTAGGATCTCATAGTAGCGGCAAAAGATCTCGAGAGTGGGCTGGGAACAGGGCAAGCCGATCCCGGTCAGGGCTCGCTCCAATTCAACGCGCATCGACGCCCCCCCTCCCCCCTTTCAGGTAAATGGAAAGGACGGCCACATCCGCCGGAGAGACGCCGGAAATCCTAGAGGCCTGGCCCAAGGTTTGGGGACGGCGCCGACCTAGTTTTTCCGCCGCCTCGGTGGAGAGAGCGGCGATTTTCTGATAGTCCAGTTCCGGGGGGAGGGGGGTGGCCTCCAGGCGGGCCATCCGCTCCACCTGTTGCTTTTGTTTTTCCACATAGCCCTTGTACTTTACTTCGGTCTCCGCCGCCAGCAGCATCTCTCCCTTGAGGGCGGACAGGGCGGGAATCAGGGGGACAAAATCCGCCAGGCTCATCTCCGGGCGGGAAACTAGCTCGGCATAGGGCAGCCGCTGGCTGATTGGCTTGCTGCCCCGGGCTGCCAGCAGGGGGTTGACCTGGGCGGGGAGGGCGCTCTTTGCCAACTCGGCAATGGCCCTCTCGATCAACTCCTGCTTTGTTCGAAAGGCGCGGAATCTCTCTTCCGCCAGCAGCCCAGCTTCGTAGCCAATCGGGGACAGGCGCTGGTCGGCATTATCCTGGCGCAAGAGCAGCCTGAATTCAGCTCGGGAGGTGAGCATGCGGTAGGGCTCGTTGGTGCCCTTGACAACCAGATCGTCGATCAGCACTCCTATGTAGGCCTGGGACCGGCTCAGGACAACGGGAGGGCGGCCCTGCACCCGGCGGGCGGCGTTAATTCCCGCCATTAACCCCTGGGCGGCCGCCTCCTCATACCCCGAAGTGCCGTTTACTTGGCCGGCCAGGAAGAGGCCGGGAATGTCCCTGGTTTCCAAGGTCAATTTCAGTTGGGTGGGGATGACCACATCGTACTCGATAGCATAGCCCGGACGGAGCATTTGCGCCCGCTCCAGGCCGGGTATGGTGCGCAAAAAAGCGGCCTGAACATCTACGGGCAGGCTGGAAGATATCCCCTGGACGTAGTATTCATTGGTGTGAAAACCCTCGGGTTCGACAAAGAGCTGGTGCCGCTCCTTGTCAGGGAAACGGACGACTTTGTCTTCAATAGACGGGCAGTAGCGAGGGCCCACGCCCTCGATTAACCCGGTAAATAGAGGAGCGCGGTGCAAGTTTTCCCGGATAATCCGGTGGGTCTCCGGGGTGGTGTACGTGAGCCAGCACCTGGCCTGTTCTCCCCCTCCTCCCTCTTCCCAAAAAGAGAAACTCAAGGGGCCGTCGTCGCCGGGCTGGGCCTTCATCTTGGCAAAATCCAGGGAACAGCCGTTGACCCTGGGGGGAGTGCCCGTCTTAAACCGGGCCGTCTCAAGGCCCAGTTCTCGCAGGGAACGGGGTAGGTAGGCGGGGCCCTCCTGGGCCCCCGGCCCTCCGGGCCAAGTTTTTTCCCCCACAATGATTTTCGACGCCGTATAGGTGCCGGGGCAGATTATGAGGTTGGGCGCCGAATAAAAAGTGCCCAGCCGACTGACCACCCCCCTCACCCCTGCCCGGTCGGCCTTGATGGACTCCACGACGGCCTGGTGGACAGTGAGGTTGACCTGCTCTTCCAGCACTTTCTTCATCCTCTGTTGGTAGGCGACTTTATCGGCCTGGGCGCGCAGAGCGTGCACGGCCGGGCCCTTGTTCGTATTGAGCAAGCGCACCTGGATCAGGGTTCTATTGATGTTTAGGCCCATCTCTCCCCCCAGGGCGTCGATTTCCCGCACCAGGTGAGCTTTGGCAGGCCCGCCAATAGAAGGATTACAGGGCATCAGGGCCACCCCATCCAAATTCATGGTCAAAAGCAAGACCCGGCAGCCCATCCTGGCCGCAGCCAGGGCCGCCTCACAGCCGGCATGTCCGGCACCGACTACGATGACATCGTACTCAGGACAAACCAAGAAAACCACCTACTTTCCCAGGCAAAACCGCCGAAAAATACTGTCTAAAAGGTCCTCGGTCCAAGAGGCGCCGGTGATTTCCCCCAAAACTCGCCAAGCTTGGCTGAGATCGAGGGCCAACAGGTCGAGGGGCATGGTTTCCCAAGCGGCCATTACCTCTTTTAGCAGGCCTGCCCCCTTGGTCAAGGCCTGGTAATGGCGGTGGTTGCTGATCACGGTCTCGTCTCCGGCAAAAAGACCGCTGATGAACATGTTCTCTACTTCGTCCTTCAATCCTTCGATTCCCTGCCCCCCCAGGGCGGATATTTCTCTCACCCGGGCAAAGCCTAGGGAACGGACCTGGGTGGTCCCGATTGCCGCCGGCAGGTCGGTTTTATTTAGGACGGCTATGGTCTTTTCCCGGCTGACTTTTTCCAAGAGCAGACGGTCTGCGGAAGAAAGGGGCCTGGAGGTGTCCAAGATCAAGAGGATCAAGTCCGCTTCATTTGCCACCCGGCGAGCCCTTTCTATTCCTATCTGTTCCACCAGATCCCCGGACTCCCGGATGCCGGCCGTATCGGCCAGGCGAAGAGGTATGCCCCGGATTACCACCGGAACCTCCAGGACATCCCGGGTGGTGCCGGGTATGTCGGTGACTATGGCCCGCTCTTCCCCTGCCAGGAGGTTGAGGAGGGATGACTTACCCACATTGGGGCTGCCCAGGATGGCGGTGACGACGCCCTCCCGATAAATCCGCCCTTCCTGGTATGAGTTGGCGAGCTGGTCCAGGGTCTTTACCTGGTCAGCTAATATTTCTTCTGCTTGATCTTGGCCGGTAAAATCCAAGTCCGCTTCGGGGTAGTCGATTTCCGCCTCAATCCAGGCCAGGACCGCGATAATTTTTTCCCGCACTCTCTCCACCGTCGCCGAGAGCTTTCCCTGGAATTGACGGCGGGCGACGGCGGCGGCTTTGTCCGAGCCGGCGCTGACCAAGTCACAAATGGCTTCTGCCTGGGCCAGGTCAATTTTTCCGTTCAGAAAAGCCCTCTTGCTGAATTCCCCCGCTGCCGCCGGCCGGGCCCCTGCGGCAAAAAGGGTCCGGAGCAGGGAATTGAGAAGGACAATCCCCCCGTGGCAATGAAATTCTACCGTATCCTCGCCGGTAAAGGAATGGGGGGATTTGAACCAGACGAACAAGCCCGTATCGATCTGATTATCTTCACCGTCGATAAAATCCCCGTAGTACATCCGCCCCGGAGAAAAGGTGCCGTGGCCCCGGGAGCGAAAGTGCCGCCGTCCCAGGGCAAGGGCCTCTTCACCGCTCACTCGGATTATCCCTACTCCTCCGCTGCCCGGGGGAGTCGCCACCGCCGCGATGGTATCCAAGGCATACATCAAGGACCCTCCCTTCGCTTCGCATACTAGCACAAAAAAACCCGGCAAAACAAGAACCGGCCCTAAGGCCGGTCAGTCGCGCTTTAGATCCACCACTACTCTGCGGGCGGGTTCCTCATCAATGCTGTAAGTGACTACCTCGGCGTCCCCGCTCAGCGCCATATGCACCAAGCGGCGTTCCGCCGGGTTCATTGGCTCCAGGGCGACTTTACGTCCCGTCCTCACCACTTTTTGCTTTGCCGCCAAAGCATTGCTCTGGATGCTTTGCCGACGTTTTTCTCTGTACCCGCCGGCGTCGACCTGAACCGGGACAAAATTGCCCGTTTTCCGGTTTACTGCCAAGGTGGCGATGTATTGCAGGGCATCAAGGGTTTGTCCCCGTCGCCCGATCAAAACGCCCATATTGTTGCCGGTGATATCCAGTTCGATCCTGTCGTCCCGGTAGCGCACCCCCACCCGGCCGCTGAGCCTCATCTTGGCCAAGGTTTTTTCCATCCACTCGGCGGCGAAGAGGACGGGATCAAAACGTTCCCGCACTTGGACTACGGCGTTTTTTCCCGGTAAAATGCCAAGAAGCCCCTTGGTCGGCAGTTCAACAATTGTGATATCGGCGTCTTCCCGCTGCAGGCTGAGTTCGGCGAGAGCGACCTGAATCGCCTCTTCAACAGTCTTGCCTGTGCCGGTAGCTTCTCTCATTTATCTTCACCCTCCGGTACGTCAAGTTCCGGCCGTGTCAAAAAGTAGTTCTGCCCCATCTGAAAGAGGTTGCCCACCAGCCAGTACAGGGGCAGTCCCTGGGGCAGGCTGTAGCCGATAAATAGGATCATCAAGGGCATTAGGAGGTTCATCGTCCCCATGCCGCCGGCGGCCGGAGTGGCTTGCCCCGCCGTCATTTGCTTTGACTGAAAATAGGTGGTCAAAGCTGAAAGCACCGGGATGATTGCCGGGATGATGTAACTGGCGATTCCCGTCCCCCCCTTGATCAGCTCGGCAAAGGACTTATTCAAATCAATTATCCCCAGAAAAGATGAGTTGAAACCGGGTATGCTGTCGTACATGATCTGGGGATTGCGCAAAACGGCATAGACCGCCAGGATTACCGGCAACTGGATGAGCAGGGGAAGACAGCCGCCAAAGGGGCTGACTTTATTGGCCCGAAACAGCTCTGCCAGTTCCTTGTTTAGTTTGTCCGGATTATCCTTGTATTTTTCTTGCAGTTTTTTTTGCTCGGGGGCGATTTTTTGCATGGCCTGAGTGGATTTTACCTGCTTGATGGAAAGGGGCAGGGTGACCAGCCGGACCAGTATGGTCAGCAGGATGATCGCCAATCCGTAGTCAGCGGTAAAGTTGTAGAAGAAAATCAGCACTTGGGCAAAAATATTTTTCAAAAAGTCCATGTGAATCCCCCCAACTATTTTAGAGGATCGTAGCCCCCGGCAGAAAAGGGATGACAGCGGCAAATCCTGCCCAAGGCCAGATATGTCCCTTTAAAGAATCCGTATTTTTGCAGGGCTTGGATGGCATAAGCGGAACAAGTGGGTTGAAATTTGCACCTGGGCGCCAAGTAGGGCGAGATAAAGCGCCTGTACCCCCTAATCAAGGCGATAGCCAGCGCGCTCATGACTTGTTCGCCAAAAGGCGGGCCTTGCGCAAGAGCCGAGCCATTGTCCGCAGAGTTACCGAAAAAGTTTCTTCCCCCAAGGGGGGCCGGGCCACCACGACCACATCGTAGCCCCTTTTCAGGTCCGGCAGAAGGAGGCGCATGGATTCCCGGAGCAAGCGCTTGCAGCGGTTGCGCCGGGTGCTGTTACCCACTTTTTTGCTGGCGACAAAACCCACCCTCAGCCCGGCTTGGTCCCGGGGGCAGTAGTATATGACCATCTGCCGGGCTACAGTGTAGGCGCCGTTTTGGTAGATCCTCTGGAAGTCAACCGTCTTTTTTAATCTATTTTCCTTGTCCAGCATGGTTCCTTAGGACGTGAAAAGGCCGCGAGAGGGCCTTTTTACGCAGTAAGACGTTTTCTCCCTTTACGGCGGCGGCGCTTAATGACATTTCTGCCTGCGGCAGTAGCCATCCGGGCACGAAACCCGTGTACCCTTGCTCTTTGCCTTTTTTTTGGCTGGTAAGTCATTTTCACCTTACGTCCACCCCCTTAATAGCACTGACGGAAATTATACCCTATAAGCCAAGCACCGTCAAGAAAACGGGCCGGTTGTGGATATGTGGATTCTTTGAGTCTTGCGGCCTGGGGATAATTTTGATAAACTAGCAATGACAGGAATTTCCCCCGGTTGGGAGCGCTCCCTCAGCACCGACCCCTCCCTGGCCTTTTGGGGATAACCCGGAGTCGCCCATCTTGACGGACGGGGCTGGGGCTGTTTTGGCAAAAGATACTTGTGGATAACAGACGCCCCTTTATCCACTTTTTTTATTTACTTGCTCCCAAACAGGAGGTCTATTTAAATTGAAGGACTTAAAAGTCACATGGAAAAAGGCCCTGAGACTTATCGAGAAAAGAGTCAGCGGCCCCAGTTTTGAGACCTGGCTCAAAGAAACCCAAGCCCTCAGCCTGGCCGGCAACACTTTGATTATCGGCGTTCCCAACGATTTCGTCAAGGAATGGCTGGAAAACCGGTATACTCAGCTCATCTGCGACGTTCTAGAAGAAGTGACCGAGAGAAAAGTCCAGATATCTTTTGTCGTGGGCTCGGCAGACGGGACGGACGAAACTAGCTCTGCCCAACTTAATCCCAAGTATACTTTTGAATCCTTTGTTATCGGCAACAGCAACCGCTTTGCCCATGCCGCCGCCCTGGCCGTCGCCGAAGCCCCGGCCAAAGCATACAACCCCCTTTTCGTCTACGGGGGGGTCGGCCTGGGTAAAACCCACCTCATGCATGCCGTGGGCCATTTCGTCCGGCGGCACTACCCCAACTTCAAGGTCGTCTACCTCTCGACGGAAAGGTTTACCAATGAGTTCATAAACTCTATCCGAGACAACCGGACCGGTGAATTCCGCAACAAATACCGCTATGTGGATGTCCTCCTAATCGACGACATTCAGTTCCTGGCAGGAAAGGAATCCACCCAAGAAGAATTTTTCCATACCTTCAACGCACTGCATGAAAGCAATAAGCAGATCGTCATTTCCAGTGACCGGCAGCCCCGGGAAATTCCCACCCTGGAGGACAGGCTGCGTTCCCGCTTTGAGTGGGGCCTTATAACCGATATCCAACCGCCGGACTTAGAGACCCGGGCCGCAATTTTGCGCAAAAAAGCGGCGATCGAGAATATCGACATAAGCGACGACTGCATCTTCTCTGTGGCCAATCGGGTTACTACTAATATCAGAGAACTGGAAGGGGCGCTGACCCGAATCAAGGCCTTTTCCTCAATCACCGGCGAGGAAATCGGCGAACCCCTCATCGAGAGGACCCTAAAAGACCTGCTGCCCGGCGGTGAATCCGAACCGATAACTGTAGAAAAGATTCAAAAAGTCGTAGCCGATTATTTCAGCCTTCGTTTCGAAGACATGAAAACCAAGAAGAGGACCAACGCTGTGGCCCATCCCCGCCAAATTGCCATGTACCTTTGCCGGGAGCTCACCGATCTCTCCTTGCCCAAAATCGGTGAAGAATTCGGCGGCAGGGACCACACCACGGTGATGCATGCCCAAGACAAAGTGAGCAGGAGCGTTAAGACCAATCCCAGCATCGCCCACCAAGTAGAAGCAATAAAAAAAATCCTGCGCACCTAAAAAAGGACTCCCTTTTCCTCTTGGGGAAACTGTGGAGGGATTTTCCGAAATTTCCACAGCTTTTACCCAGGGCTGAAGTACTGTTCCGTCGGCTGCCGAGCCACATATCTACAAATTCACAGGCCTTATTATGACTGCTGCTACTTACTAAAAGTACAAGTATATTGCTCGGCTAAAATAAATATTCCATTGGAGGGAAAACCATGGAGGTAATCTGCGAAAAAAACGTCCTCGCAGCGGCCCTTGGCCTGGCGCAAAGGGCGGTGTCTCTCAAATCTCCCCTGCCCAACCTCAAGGGCATTCTCTTTGAAACAGGGGAAAAGGGCCTTATCCTCAGCGCCACCGATCTGGAGCTGGGCATAACCTGTCTGGCCGAAACAAGGGTGGTAGAACACGGTTCCGTCGTCTTGCCCGCCAAACTGTTGACCGAATTTGTTAGAAAGCTGCCGGACAGCTTGGTTAAAATTAAAACCGACCCGGAAAACCCCCTCAAGGTGTATATTGAGTGCGGCCGGGTAAAATTTGAAGTGACAGGTTTCGCTGCCGAAGAATTTCCCGGCCTGCCCAAGGTCAAGGAAGAAGGGGTCCGGCTCAAGCTTAAAGAGGGCCTTTTTCGGGAAATGCTCAGCCAGACCGAAGTGGCAGTGGCCAGAGAAGACACCAGGCCCGTTTTGACAGGAATGCTGATGGAGGCAACCGGCGGAAAACTCAAGCTGGTTGCAACCGATGGCCACCGCCTCGCTTTCCGTCAGGCCCCCCTAGAAGGGGATGAGGACCTAAAGACGATAATCCCCGGCCGGGCTGTCCAGGAACTGATCAAGATACTGAGCCCTGATCTGGAGCAGGAGGTGCTGATCCGGGCCGACAATTCATGCATATCTTTTGAAATGGAGGGCCTGGTCCTCTCTTCCCGCCAGGTTGAGGGAAAATACCCGCCCTACCAACAGATAATCCCCTCAAATTTTACCACCACCGCTGTGGCCGACGCCGGCGACTTTACTGCCGCCTTGGAGCGGGCAGAAGTCCTGGTCCGAGATGGGGGCAACAACTTAGTTAAGCTGGAGGTGGGGGCTAACGGGATAAAGCTCCTGGCGCAAAACGCGGATGTGGGGATCATCGATGATTTCATTGAAGCAGAAGTAGAAGGGGAAGAGGTGGCAATAAGGTTTAACGTGCGCCTGCTCCTGGACAGTTTTAGAAACATCAAGGAAAAAAAGGTCAACCTGGACTTTACGGGAGAGTTCAGCCCCTGCCTGATCAGGCCGGTAGAAGAGCACAATCACCTGCACTTGGTCTTGCCGGTCAGGATCAATTAGGAGATGGAGGTAAGGATTGACACCGAGAGCATCAACTTGGGCCAGTTCTTAAAATTCCTCGGCCTGTTGGGAACGGGGGGGCAGGCCAAGGCTTTCTTGGCGGAAAACACTGTCCTGGTCAACGGCGTTCCCACCGGCCAACGGGGCAAAAAAATATTCTCGGGAGATGTGGTCCAAGTAAACAAGGCAGTATACAGAGTAATCGGGTAAGCCAATGTACCTAAAAGCGGTATTCATCAAGGGTTGGCGCAACTATAAAGAAGAAAGGGTTGTCTTTCCGCGGGGCATAAATCTCTTTTTGGGGAAGAACGGACAGGGCAAGACCAACCTGCTGGAGGCGATTTACTTTCTCTCTTGCGGACAATCGCCTCGCACTATCCGGTCCGAAGAGCTGATAAACTGGGATAGCCAGTACTTTTACCTCAAGGGAGAACTGAGCAGGAATGGGACGACTTCCTTTTTGGAAATAGGGGGTGCCCGGGACGGCAGGCGGGCCTATAAAGCAGACGGAGTCCCCCTCTCCCGCCAGGGGGATATTTCCGGGGTGCTAAATGCCGTATTTTTTATGCCGGAGGATCTTTACCTGGTAAAAGGGGGTCCCTTGGCCAGGAGGAATTTTCTCGACTTAGAAATTGGCAAGGTCAACAAAGCATACCGCTATGCCCTTGGCTGCTATAAAAAGTTTCTGCGCCAGCGCAACGCCTTGCTCAAGTCCCGCAGTCGGGATGAGGTCCTTCTGGGCGTGCTGACGGAAAAGATCGCCGAACTGGCGGGACCGGTTGTCCAGCACAGACAGGGCTACCTGCAAAAACTAAGTGTCCTGGCCAGGCTAAAGCATCGCCGCCTCTCCGGGAATGAAGAACTGGTCTTAAAATACCAAGCCTCGTTGGCGCCGGGCCTGGGGCGCCGGGAGGTCCTGGCCCGGTTTGCCCAAGTAAGGGAACAAGAGCAAAAGCTGAAGGTCACGGTCCTCGGCCCTCACAAAGACGATTTTTCTTTTATCCTCGACGGGGCGGACCTGCGCAATTTCGGCTCCCAAGGTCAGCAAAGGACTGCGGTTTTGGCGGTAAAACTAGCCGAGATCGAACTGATAAAAGCGGAAACGGGCCAATATCCCCTCTTGCTGCTAGACGACGTCATGTCCGAACTGGACGAAGAACGAAAGTCCTTTCTCCTGGAGTATTTGACTAACGGGATTCAGACTTTTATCTCCAGCACAGAGCCCTTGCCGGCCCAGCAAGCAGCAAAAGAATACTGGATTGAGTCGGGCTGTATAAGCGAAAGGAACTGATCAAAATGTTCTTGCACTTAGGGGGCGAGGTTTCAGTGGACCTAGGTGATATTATTGGGGTCTTTGACTACAAGCTCTTGGACACGGACATCTTCCGGGAGTTTCTCCAATTTTCTCAGTGGGATTGCCAAGTAGTGACCTTGGGGGGGGAGACAAAGTCTCTGGTGGTGGCCCAGGGCAAAATTTACCTGACTCCTGTTTCTCGGGCAACATTGGCCCGGCGCTGGGCAAGCATGCCGGGCTCAAGGGGATTAAGGGCTTAGGCGGAGGTGAGACAGTGAAAAAAGACCTGTATGGTGCAGAACAAATCCAGGTG
>DGZR01000067.1:22813-30606 GCA_002397155.1 Firmicutes bacterium UBA4975
ATGGACAACAGCATCGACGAAGCCCTGGCCGGCCGCTGCGATAAAATAGTCGTCACTTTGCATCGGGATAACGTCGTCTCCGTCGTCGACAACGGCCACGGCATTCCCGTCGGCATACACCCCCAGTCCGGAGTGCCGGCCTTGGAGCTTGTCATGACCAAGCTCCATGCCGGAGGAAAATTCGGCGGGTCGGGGTATAAAATCGCCGGAGGGTTGCACGGAGTGGGGGTATCGGTGGTAAACGCCCTCTCTCAATGGCTTGAAGTCGAGGTGTACACCGGCGGCCACGTGTATTTTCAGCGCTTTGAGAGGGGAATTAAAGTCAGCGAGCTCGAGGAACGGGGCAAGACCAAGAAGACGGGCACCAAGGTGACATTTTCTCCCGATCCGCAGATATTTGAAGAAATTGAGTTTGATTACAGCGTCCTCAATCAGAGAATCCGGGAATTGGCCTTCTTGAATAAGGGGCTGGAGCTGGTTTTTACCGATGAAAACAGCGGTGAAAGCAATAAGTACAAATTCGACGGGGGCCTGCGCTCCTATATCGAGTTTTTGAATAAAAACCGGGATGTGCTCCACAAAAAGGTAATTCACTTTGAAGGCGCCCGGGATGACCTGGTGGTGGAGTTTGCTATGCAGTATCATAGCGGCTACCAGGAAAATATTTTTTCTTTTGCCAACAACATCAATACCCAGGAAGGGGGCTGCCATGAAATTGGTTTTAAGTCAGCTCTCACCCGGGTCATAAACGACTACGCCCGCAAAAACAACCTGCTCAAAAACGGCAATTCCAATCTTACCGGCGAAGACATTCGCGAGGGCCTGACCGCCCTTATCAGCGTCAAACTCCACGACCCCCAATTTGAGGGGCAAACCAAGACAAAACTGGGAAACCCGGAAGTGCGGGGCATTGTGGATTCTTTCACCAGTGACGAGCTCAACTTCTTTTTAGAACAAAACCCGGCCATTGCCCGGCGCATGCTGGATAAATCGATTGCCGCTTCCAGGGCCCGGGAAGCGGCCCGGCGGGCCCGGGAACTGACCCGGCGCAAAAGCGCATTGGAGGTCTCTTCCTTACCCGGCAAGCTGGCGGATTGCACAGTAAAGGATCCGGCCATGGCCGAGCTGTTCATCGTCGAGGGAGAATCGGCCGGCGGCAGCGCCAAGCAGGGCAGGGACCGGCGCAACCAGGCCATCCTTCCCCTCCGGGGCAAGATAATCAACGTTGAAAAAGCCCGCCTGGAAAAGATCCTGGCCAATGAAGAAATCAGGACGATTATCACCGCCCTGGGAACGGGAATCGGTGAAGAATTTGACCTGGCCAAGGCCCGGTATCACAAAATCATTATCATGACCGACGCCGACGTGGACGGGGCCCACATCCGCACCCTGCTCCTCACTTTTTTCTACCGCTACATGCGCCCCTTGCTGGAAGCGGGCTATATCTACATCGCCCAGCCCCCTCTTTTCCTCGTAAAAAAGGCCAAGATCGAAAGGTACCTCTATACCGAGCGAGAACTGGAAAACACCCTGGCAGAAGTGGGGCGAGAAGGGGCCCTTGTCCAGAGGTACAAAGGTCTTGGCGAAATGAACTACGACCAGCTCAGCGACACCACCATGAACGCCGAAACCAGGACCCTGCTTCGGGTGTCCCTCGACGACGCAATCATGGCTGACGATATGTTTGACGTCCTCATGGGGGACAAGGTGGAGCCCAGGCGGGAGTTTATCGAAAGAAACGCTTACATTGTCAAGAATCTGGATATCTAGGAGAGAGCTTTAGATGAAAGAGTTTACCCACGGTAAGATTCTGCCCCGGGAAGTCAGCGCAGAAATGAAGCAGTCCTTCATGGACTACGCCATGAGCGTCATTACCGCCCGCGCTCTGCCCGACGTCAGGGACGGCCTAAAACCCGCCCACCGGCGCATTCTTTACGCCATGAATGAGCTGGGCTTAAGCCCGGGCAAGGGCTATAAAAAATCCGTCCGGGTGGTGGGTGAAGTCTTGGGTAAGTACCACCCCCATGGCGATGTGGCCCTGTACGACACAATGGTGCGGATGGCCCAGGACTTTTCGATCCGCTATCCCCTGGTCGACGGACACGGCAACTTTGGCTCGGTGGACGGGGATTCTGCCGCAGCTATGAGGTACACCGAGGTGCGCCTGACCAGGCTGGCTACGGTGATGCTGGCAGACCTCGAAAAGGACACCGTCGACTTCATTGCAAACTTCGACGATACCCTTGAGGAACCTGCTGTTCTGCCTTCCCGTTTTCCCAACCTGATGGTCAACGGCACGGCGGGAATCGCCGTGGGCATGGCCACCAACATCCCCCCCCACAACCTGGGCGAAGTGGTGGCCGCTATTTCCGCCCTCATCGACGACCCCGATCTGTCCAGCGAAAAACTAATGAAGTACGTCAAGGGGCCGGACTTTCCCACGGCGGGCTCCATCTTGGGCCGGGAGGGGATAAAAAAGGCCTATACTACCGGCAAGGGTTCGATCACCCTGAGGGGAGAAGTGCGAATCGAAACCCAAGCTAGCGGCAAGCAGACCCTGATTGTCTCCGAGCTTCCTTACCAAGTGAACAAAGCCAGACTCATTGAGAAAATCGCCGACCTGGTTCGAGAAAAGCGAATTGACGGCATAACCGACCTTAGGGATGAAAGCGACCGCCAGGGAATGCGGGTGGTCATCGAGCTGCGCCGGGACGCCAATCCCCATATCGTCCTCAACCACCTGTACAAGTACACCCAACTGCAACAGGGATTTGGCATCAACCTGCTGGCCCTGGTGAACAACCGGCCGACCGTGCTGACCCTAAGGGAAATGCTCTACCACTACCTGGTCCATCAGCGGGAAATCGTCACCCGCCGCACCCAGTTTGAACTGAATAAGGCCGAAGAAAGACTGCACATACTGGCCGGTTTTAAGATTGCCCTGGACAATCTCGACTTGGCGATTGCGACAATCCGCAGTTCCAAGGACGGCGACGAGGCCCGGACTCGGCTCATGGCCTGTCTGCCCCTGAGCAAGATTCAGGCCCAGGCGATTCTGGACATGCGCCTCCAGCGCCTTACCGGCCTGGAAAGAGAAAAAATCCAGCAAGAGTTTGCCGAGCTGACGGAAAAAGTGCGCAGTCTCAAAGAAATCCTGGCCGACCCCCGGCTGGTGGACGCCCTGATCAAAGAAGAGCTGGAGGAAGTGGCAAAAAGGCACGGGGATAAGCGGCGAACCCGGGTGGTCAACAAGGACGGGGACTTTGAAATAGAAGACCTGATCGCCGATGAGGACGTGGTCATTACCATCACCCACCACGGCTACATCAAGCGGATTCCCGCCAGCACCTACCGCAGCCAGAACCGGGGGGGGCGGGGCATCGCCGCCCTCAATAAGCGGGAGGACGACTTCGTCACCCATCTTTTTATCACCTCAACCCACAAGAACATCCTCTTTTTCACCAATTTTGGCCAGATGTACCGCAAAAAAGTCTACGAGATCCCCGAAGCCAGCCGCAACGCCCGGGGCACCGCCTTGATCAACATAATCCCTCTGCGCAGGGGAGAAAAGATCAGCGCCGTCATCCAGGTCCTAGAATTTTCCCCGGAAACCTACTTAGTAATGGCGACCCGCACGGGGTTTGTGAAAAAAACCAGCCTGGACCAATTCGACACCAACTTGCGCTCGGGCTTGATCGCTACCAAACTGGTGGAAAAAGACGAGTTGATCGGGGTCAAGCTGACCAGCGGCCACCAGGAGATAATGCTCATAACCCAAGGGGGGCAAGCCATCCGCTTTACCGAAGACGAAATACGGCCCATGGGCCGGGTCACCCGGGGAGTGAGGGGGATCAGGCTGGGTGCCGGAGATCAAGTGGCGGAGATGGTCGCTCTGGGCCGGGAAGGTCACATTTTGCTCATCACCGAAGAGGGCTATGGCAAGCGGGTGGAAACCATCGAATTCCGGGCTCAAGGCCGGGGGGGCAAGGGAGTAAAGGCCATCGGCCTAACCGAAAAAAGCGGCGGCCTCGTCGCAGGCAAGTATGTCACCCCCGAAGACGACCTGATGATCGTCACGGTCAAGGGTGTTTTAATCCGGCAAAAAGTCGACGGCATCTCCATCTTGCGCCGACCCGCCCGCGGAGTAAAACTGCTAAAACTGGACCCCGGCGACCAGGCTGTGGCTGTCGCCAGTCTCATTGCCGAAGGGGAAGATGAATAGAGCTTAAACGGCCTCCGCCCAGGAGGTCTTTTTTTTATTTCCGGCAAATGGGGCAAAATAAAAAAACTAAACAGAAGAGGGGTAAAGTATGCGCCCGATTTGGAAAGGGGCGGTCAGTTTCGGGCTGGTCAATATCCCGGTAAAGATGTACTCCGCCAGCGAAGACAAGTCCCTAAAATTCAAGTTTCTCCACAGCAAGTGCAATACGCCACTAAAATATCAGCGGATCTGCCCCCGCTGCGAACAAGAGGTGGAATGGGCGGAGATCGTCCGGGGCTACGAGTACCAAAAGGAGAGGTTTATCGTCTTGACGGATGAGGATTTTGCGGCTATTCCCACGGAAAAGTCCAGGACAATCGACATCCTTGATTTTTGTCGGCTAGAAGAAATTGACCCAATATTTTTTGAAAAGAGCTACTACCTGGGTCCGGAGGAGACGGGAAAAAAAGCATACAATTTGCTGGTCAGCGCTCTGGGGGACACCGGCCGGGTTGCGGTGGCCAAAGTGGTCATCCGTTCCAAACAGGCCCTGGCCACCCTGCGCATATACAAAAACGTCTTGGTCATGGAGACGATGAAGTTC
The DNA here is from genome assembly GCA_002397155.1 of Firmicutes bacterium UBA4975. Classification (GTDB taxonomy): domain Bacteria; phylum Bacillota; class Proteinivoracia; order UBA4975; family UBA4975; genus UBA4975. Next base: position 27,619 of record DGZR01000067.1, read on the forward strand.
CCCGACGAAGTGCGGTCCCAATTGGAAGTGCCGGGGGTTGAAGGGGAGGTGGCGGCCGGTGAAAGGGAGCTCTCCATGGCGACCCAGTTGGTGGAGAACATGACCGCTCCCTTTGCTCCCGAGAAGTACACCGACGACTACCGCCGGGCCCTCCTCGACTTGGTAGAGGCCAAGCTGGCTGGAGAACAGCCCGGTCCCGCCCCGACCCCTCCGGGAGAAGGAGTGGCCGACTTGATGGAGTCTTTGCGGGCCAGCCTGGAGGCCTTAGAAAAAGAAAAGTTCACTCCCGCCGGAGAAGAAAAAGGCAAGCGCAAGGGCCGGGTGGGCTAGTGGAACCGGGGCAGACCAAGGTCATGGAGCCGATTTTGTCCTCGGACCTTCCCCGAGGGCCGGGCTATACTTACCAGGTTAAGTGGGACGGGGTGAGGATGCTGGCTTTTATCAGCCAGGGAAGTGTCATCCTGCAAAATAAAAAAGGGAACCTGAAAACTCGCTCCTTTCCCGAACTCAATTGCCTGGCCGGCCTGGCGGGACAGCCCCTGGTATTGGATGGAGAGCTGGTGGTAATCTGCCGGGGCAGGGCGGATTTTCCCCAAATCCTCCGCCGCAATTTTGCCCGGGATCCTTGGCCCGGGGCCCCGGCAGTCTCTTACGTCGTCTTTGATCTGCTCTGCTTGGCCGGGCAGGATCTGCGTTTTCGCTCCCTGGGTTTCAGGCAGGAAACGCTGGCCGGTCTGGGGCTGCCCCAGGGCCCCGCCACCCTCATCGACGATTTCTCAGACGGCGAGGGTCTGTACGCCCTGACCAAGGAGAAGGGCTGGGAAGGGGTGGTGGCAAAGGACCTGGCCAGTCCTTACCGCCCGGGAAAATCTCCCTCCTGGCTAAAGATCAAGAATCGGCGCCGGGACAGTTTCTGGGTGGTGGGCTACGTCAGCCGGCAGGGGCGTTTGGCTTCCTTGCTCCTGGGCTTTGACTTTGGCCAGGGCATCCGCTTTGCCGGAGGGGTGGGCAGCGGGCTGGGGAAAAAAGGGCTCTATCTTTTGGACCAGTCCCTGCCTATGCTGGCCCTGGCCATTCCCCCTTTTCCCCCTGCAAAAATAAAAGGGGCGACCTGGATCAAGCCGGTTATAGAGGCCCAGGTGGAATACATGGAGTGGACCGAAGGGCTGACCCTAAGGGCCCCCGTCCTCAAAAGCCTGACACTGGAGGGCAAAGAAATTGCAATACATTGACATTCAGGGTCGGGAAGTGGGGATATCCCATCCCGAAAAGGTTCTCTGGCCCCAGACCGGCACTACCAAGGGGCAGATGCTGGACTACTACATAAATATTTCTCCCCTGCTCCTGCCTTGTCTCCAGGGACGCTTGGTCTCACTGCAGCGTTTCCCCCACGGGGTGGAGAAAAAAGGGTTTTACCAAAAAAACTGCCCGGCCAACGCCCCGGACTGGATAAAGACCCATAGGCTTCCGGGCAAAAAGGGGGGGGAGACTAATTTTATCCTGGTAGAGGACTTGCCCACCCTGGTCTGGCTGGTCAACTCGGGGGTGATTGAATTTCACCCATGGCTTTCCCGAATCGGCAACCTGGACAATCCGGACTATGGGGTTTTTGACCTGGACCCAATGGAAAAGTACGGCATAGATGAAGTGCGCTTGGTCGCCCAATTCATTGGCCGGCTGCTGGACAAACTGGGCTTGGTTGGCCGAGTTAAGACTTCTGGAGCGACGGGCCTGCAGATATTTGTCCCCATCAAGCCGATTTATCCCTACCCAAAAGTGCGAGATTTTATCCATGCTTGCTCCGTAGTGGTGCAGCGGGCGTTTCCCCAGTGGACCACCTTGGAAAGGAGCGTTGACCGGCGGGAAGGGAAGATCTACCTGGACTACCTGCAAAACGCCCGGGGGCAGACCATCGTTTCTGCCTATAGTCTGCGGCCCCAACCTGTGCCCAGCCTGTCTTATCCCCTGGAGTGGGATGATCTGAACCGGCCCCTCGATCCTCGGTCCTACACCTTGTCCTCCCTGAAAAACTTGGGGATTTTTCCCGATTGGGTGGGAAAAATACCGGGCCAGCCCCTGGAAAACGCCGTCGCCTCCTTGAAGAATATGCTATACTGATTTTTGAGAAGCAGGATATTTTTTCGGCCAAGTAGAAGTTATTGCGGTGGACCAATTGTGAGGAGGAGATTTTTTGAAGAACTACACCAGTGAGAAGTTGCGCAATATTAGCATTATTGGACACGGTAGTTCCGGGAAAACAACCTTGACGGAAAGCATGCTCTTTTATTCCGGGGCCATTCAACGGATAGGCCGGGTAGAAGACGGGACCACCACCACCGATTATGATTCAGACGAAGTAAAAAAACAGATAACTATCAACGCGTCGGTCGCCCCGGTGGAATGGCAGGAGTACCGGCTTAATCTTATCGATACCCCGGGCTACTTTGACTTTGTCGGAGAGGTTATCAGCTCCCTCAGGGTGGTTGAAGCGGCCCTGGTCACCCTGTGCGCAGTGTCGGGGGTAGAGGTGGGCAGCGAAAAGGTTTGGCTTCTGGCAGAAAAACGAGCCTTGCCCCGGATTATCTTTATGAACAAAATGGACAGGGAAAACGCCAACTTTGCAAAGACCCTGGCCGAAGCCCAGGATCACTTTGGCGCCCGGGTGGTCCCCATCCAACTGCCCATCGGCAGCCAGGAGGATTTTAAAGGCGTGGTGGATATTCTCCAGATGAAGGCCCATGTATACTCCGATGGCAAGTATGAAATCGCCGATATCCCCGCCGGCCTGGCGGAACAGGCGCGTAAATATCGGGAGCAACTAGTAGAACTCGCCGCAGAAACCGACGACGAACTGACCCTAAAGTACCTGGAAGGGGAAGAACTGTCCGGGGAGGAAATCCTCCGGGGGCTGCGGCAGGCGGTAGGAGGGGCTAAACTCTATCCCCTGCTCTGCGGCTCCGCGACCAAGGGCATCGGCGTCCGGGAGCT
>DGZR01000067.1:30845-34755 GCA_002397155.1 Firmicutes bacterium UBA4975
TAGACGCCGAGGGAAATGAGGTAGAAATAACCGGGGGAGAAGGGGAACCTTTCCGGGCCCTGGTCTTTAAGACAATGGCCGACCCCTTTGTCGGCAAGGTCAGCTTCTTTCGCGTATACAGCGGGCAATTAGCCTCGGACACTCAGGCGGTCAATGCCCGCACCGGCAAGACTGAAAGGGTGGGCCAGCTCTCTTTGTTCCGGGGAAAAAGCCAAATACCCGTGGGCCGGGCGATTTCCGGGGATATAGTGGCTGTAGCCAAACTGCAGGACACGAACACCGGGGACACTCTGGGGGACAAGGACAATCAGTACAAAATGCCGGGAATTGAATACCCTGTTCCCATGTCCTCTTTTGCCGTGGTTCCCCGCTCGAAGAATGACGAAGAAAAGGTGGGGGCCGGCCTGGCCCGTTTCTTGGAAGAGGACCCCACTTTCCGGGTCGAACGCAACTTGGAAACCAAGCAAACCTTGATCTACGGCATGGGAGATACCCACTTGGAGATCATTGTCAGCCGCCTGGCCAAAAAATTCGGGGTTGAAGTCGACTTAAAAAAGCCCCGCATTCCCTACAAGGAGACGATCAAGGGCACGGCTGAAGTCGAAGGAAAACACAAAAAACAGTCCGGAGGCCGGGGTCAGTACGGCCACGTCAAAATTAATTTTGAACCTCTTCCCCGGGGCGGACAGTTTGAATTCGTGGATAAGATCTTCGGAGGGTCGGTGCCCAGGAACTACATCCCCGCGGTGGAAAAGGGCTTGATTGAGGCCATGGAAGAAGGGATCCTAGCCGGATTTCCCGCCGTGGATATTCGAGCTACCCTTTTGGACGGCTCATACCACACCGTGGACTCGTCGGAAATGGCCTTTAAGATCGCCGCTTCCTTGGCGTACAAAAAGGGCATGCAGGATGCCACTCCAATTTTACTGGAGCCAATTTACAATGTTGAGGTCAAAGTGCCAGAAAATTTCATGGGCGATATAATGGGCGACCTGCCATCCCGCCGGGGTCGGGTGGCGGGGATGGATCCCCAGGAGGACGGCAGCCAGGTCATTCGCGCCCAAGTCCCCCTAGCCGAGATGTTTGGCTACTCCGTGGACCTGCGCTCCATGACTCAGGGCAGGGGCGAGTACTCCATGTCCTACTCCCACTATGAAGAGGTGCCGGCGCACATTGCGGAAAAGATCATCTCCGAGCAGAAAAAAGAAGGCGCCGAGGAGTAACCAGGCTTTTCCCTTGTAAAATTATCTTTTTTAAGATAAAATAAAAAATCGGGGTCATAAAGCATGCCCCTGGCCTTTAAGGGACTTTCCTCCTATTGACACGAGGTGACGGGGCATGCTACAATTTTTTTCACTGCCTTTTGGAGGGGTGTCCGAGGGGTTTAAGGAGCTGGTCTTGAAAACCAGTGTCTCGCGAGAGCCGTGGGTTCGAATCCCACCCCCTCCGCCAACAATAAAGAGGAGAGATGCCCGAGCCGGCTGAAGGGGATCGCCTGCTAAGCGATTAAGCGAGCCTAAACTTGCTTCGAGGGTTCGAATCCCTCTCTCTCCGCCATATGTGCCCGTAGCTCAGCTGGATAGAGCGTTTGACTACGGATCAAAAGGCCGCAGGTTCGAATCCTGCCGGGCACGCCATTTTCATTTTTTAAAAAAGAGCCAAAACGAACCCGCGCCCGTAGCTCAGGGGATAGAGCAACGGTTTCCTAAACCGTGTGCCGGAGGTTCGATTCCTCCCGGGCGCGCCATTGTCAATCAGGTGATTAAAGATGAACCATAAGCTGTACATGGCAATTGCCCTGACCGCGGCCAAAAGGGCCGGCGCCGAGGGAGAAGCCCCGGTGGGTGCTCTGATAGTCGGGCAAGGGGGGCAAATCCTCGCCCTGGCCGGCAATCGCCGGGAGCGGGACCGCGATCCCTTAGCCCACGCCGAGATCCTGGCAATCCGGCAGGCGGCCAGACGCCTGGGAGATTGGCGCCTGTACGGTTGCCGCATGTACGTCACCCTGGAACCCTGCCCGATGTGCGCCGGAGCGCTCCTCCAGGCCCGGCTAAAGGCGGTTTACTACGGTGCCAGCGACCCCAAGTCAGGGGCCTTGGGTTCCCTAATTGACCTGGGACAAATACCTGGTTATAATCATCATTTGGAGACCTATGGCGGCATCCTTGCTGGGGAATGCGGCCAGCTCTTAAGACAGTTTTTTTCTCAAATCAGGTCGCTGCGGAGAGATGGCTGAGTCCGGTTTAAAGCGCTCGCCTCGAAAGCGAGTGGGCGGCAGCCCCGCCCCGTGAGTTCGAATCTCACTCTCTCCGCCACAGTTGAATAATGGAGAGATGGCTGAGTCGGCTGAAGGCGCCCGCCTGGAAAGCGGGTAGACGGGGTCAACTCGTCTCGAGGGTTCGAATCCCTCTCTCTCCGCCACTTTATAACCCTTGGCCGTGCTAGATGGGGAGGTAGCGGTGCCCTGTACCTGCAACCCGCTAGAGCAGGATTGAATGCCTACGTTGAGGCCTTTTCGGTTGTGGGGTCCTAGGTTCCGGCAAGTGGCGTTGACGGTCGGGTCCTGGGCAATTGCCTTTTGACTAGAACCCCGTCAGATCCGGAAGGAAGCAGCGGTAAGCAATAGCGCAATGTGCCCCAGGGCAACCTGGCTTGAGCTAACTGCCGGCGTGCCGCCTGGAGCCGAAGGTCGAAAGTAGGGCACGGCCAAAATTTATTCCAATCGCCTGGGGGCGATTGTTTTTGCATCCCCCCGGAATTTTACAGTATAATAAAAAAAGGTAGAGAGGAGGGATAATCTTGGCCTACCAGACACTGTACCGCCGCTACCGGCCCCGGGGTTTTGCCCAGGGCTTTGTCGGTCAGGAACATATAGTAAAAACCCTGCAAAATTCCCTTGCCGCCGGCCAACTGGCCCATGCCTACCTTTTTTCCGGCCCCAGAGGCACCGGCAAGACGACGACGGCAAAGATACTGGCTAAGGGGGTCAACTGTCTCAGCTCCGAGGGTCCCGTGCCCGAGCCCTGCAACCAGTGCGAGCTCTGCCAGGGGGTAGACAGCGGCACGGCGATGGACGTAATTGAGATGGACGCGGCTACCAATCGGGGGATTGAAGAGGTTCGGGACCTTAGGGAAAGAATCCAGTACGCCCCCGCCCTCGGCAGGTACAAAGTGTATATTATCGACGAAGTGCACATGCTCACGGCGGAGGCTTTCAATGCCCTGCTCAAGACTTTGGAGGAACCGCCGGCCCATGTGATATTTATCCTGGCCACGACAGAACCCCAAAAAGTTCCGGATACCATCCTCTCCCGTTGCCAGCGCTTTGATTTCCGTCCCTTGACCGAGGACTTGATCGCCGCCCACTTGGGGGAAATCGCCCGGCAGTCGGGAATGGCCTTGGACCCGGAGGCGGCGGATATCTTGGCCTTTCGGGCCCAGGGGGGCATGCGGGACGCAATCGGCCTTTTAGAACAGGTGATGGCCTTTACCCAGGGGGAGATTCAGGCCGAACAGGTGTGGGAGGCCCTGGGCACAGCGGACAAGGACAAACTGGTGGAGTTAGCCAATTCTCTGGCGACGAGGGATATAAGCCGGGTGCTCCCCCTATTGGAGGAGTTTGGCCGCATGGGTCTGGACTACCGGCAGCTCCTGGCGGACTTGCTTGAGCTCCTAAGGGAAAGGCTCTTGCACCTCACCGGGGCCCGGCAGCGGAGCCTTCTTGCGGAGAGCAGCCTGGTCACGGTCCGGGCAGTGATGGAGATGATGGATGCAGTCGCCGAAGGCCTTCAGGACAGCAAGCGCTGGACCCATCCTCGCTTGGCAGTTGAGCTTACCGCCGTGAGGCTTTGCTTGGAGACCGGCTCTCCTCCCGCCACAGCTCCGGCCCCGGCTCGAGAGACGGCCCAGG
>DGZR01000067.1:34954-50818 GCA_002397155.1 Firmicutes bacterium UBA4975
GAGACGGCCCAGGTGGCCCCGGCCCCGGTCCGAGAGACGGCCCAGGTGGCCCCGGCTAAATGGGAAGAGATCCTCTCCTTAGTGCGGGAAGAAAGCATTTCCTCTTATGCTTGGCTTAAAGAAGCCAAGGCTTTTATGGGAGAAGGGGGATTGGTTCTCGAATATCCGGGAAATTACCGGCTGCACTGTGAGAACATAATGAAGCCCGAGCATCGGCAGCTCTTGCTTCCGGCTTTCAAAAAGGTGCTGGGGACAGAAAACTACCAAGTCACAATGAGATGAAGGAGCTGAACGATCGTGGGGATGGGTAAGGCAATGAAACAGATCCAAAAAATGCAGGCCGATATAAAAAAGATGCAGGCCGAGCTTGAGTTCAAGCGTATTTCCGCCACCGCCGGCGGCGGTGTGGTAGAAGCAATTGTCGACGGCAATCGCTTTGTTACGGGCTTTGTTATCAAGCCCGATGTGGTAGACCCGGAGGATATTGAAACCCTGCAGGACTTGCTCCAAGCGGCGGTCAACGAGGCCCTGCGCCAGGTCGACGAGTACGTGGCCAATGAGATGAAAAATATTACCGGAGGCCTGCAGCTCCCGCCGGGGCTCATCTAAAAAATGCGCTACTACGACAGCTTGGCTCGCCTGATTGCCCAGTTCCAAAAACTGCCGGGGGTGGGGCAAAAGACTGCCCAGAGGCTGGCCTTTTTTATCTTAAAAATGCCAGAAACCGAGGTCCAGAATTTTGCCGCCGCCCTGGTCGAGGCCCGCTCTAAATTGCTTACCTGCAGCCGCTGCGGGAACATGACCGACAGCGACCCCTGCTCAATCTGCCTGGACCCCAGGAGGGACGGCGGCAGTATCTGTGTTGTTCAGGAATCCAAGGATATTTTGGCTTTGGAGCGGACCAACGAGTACAGAGGGCAGTACCACGTTCTCCAAGGGGCCATATCTCCCCTGGATGGAATAGGCCCCGACCAGCTCAACGTAAAATCCTTGCTCGCCCGGGTGAGGACTTCCCCGCCCCGGGAAGTGATTCTGGCGACAAATCCCAATGTACAGGGAGAAGCCACCGCCATGTACCTGGCCCAGATTCTCAAGCCCCTGGCGCTAAAAGTCACCCGCATCGCCCATGGCTTACCGGTGGGAGGGGACCTGGAATACGCCGATGAAATGACCCTGGCTCGGGCAATGGAGGGCCGGCAGCAGGTATAATTCGCCTGATTTTTGATTATTTTGGCTTAAACCGTCAATACTATCGGGTAGGAAGAACCGAGGATGGTGTTGACAGGAGTGCTTATCGCAAAGAACAGTAGTTTCTCCGGGATCCCCAACACTCAGGCCCAGCCCCTGGAAAAGCAGATGCTGCGCCAACTGGTCGACCAAGCCCGTGAACACTGGCAAAACGCCAGGGAGTACTTTGAATTCGTTTCCGAACCCGAGCTGGTCGATGTGGCCATCACTAATCTGGAGGCTGCCGAAAGGCGATATGTCTACCTTTTAAAACAATTGAGGGAAGCATGACCTGCTAAACGCAGGTATTTTTTTTCCCTTGACTAAAAAAAAGCCAACCTGTTATACTGGTCTGGGTGCTATTGTTATAGCCTGTGCAAACGCCAGGGATAAACCATCTCAGTTCTGTTATAAACAATCCCTGCTTTGTGTTACAACAGTAGCTGGGGAAGGGGGCTGTGCTAAAACAGTGAGAGTCGTGGAAGCCTTTATCGGCGAATACGCCAGCGGCAAAAGTGAAAACGCCATCAACCGGAGCCTGGAACTCCTGGAGCTGGGTCACCAGGTTACTTTGGCGGATCTGGATACCGTAGAGCCCTTCTATACTCTGCGCCCTCTGAAAAAGAGCCTGGAGGCGGCAGGTCTCAAAGTAATCGCCTGGTCGCCGGAACAGACCATGGGCCTTGGCGAAGCGGGGACCCTGCTCAACCAGGAAATGATCTGGGCTCTAAAAAACCAGGGCAGCATCGTCCTGGACGTGGGCTATGGTGTCCACGGGGCCAAGATCTTTAATTTGATTGAGGGGGCCGAAACAGACCCGGACCTGAAGGTTTTCGCCGTAGTCAGTGCCGCTCGTCCCATGACAGCCACTAAGGAAGACATCGTCGGCTATATCCGGGAACTGGGCCGAGTGGACGGCCTGATCAACAACACTCACCTGGGCAGCGAAACGACCCGCAAGACCATAGAAGAAGGCGCTGTCATCGTAACCGCCGCCGCCCGGGAACTGGGGCTACCTGTAGTCTATACGGCGGTCTTGAAGGAGCTGGCCCCGGATTTTCCCAACAGGGACAAGATGGGCAACCCGGTAAAATTTATCCGGCGCTTTATGCCCCAGGCTTTTTGGTAGGTAGGATCCGGGTGATCCCGGCTAAAATAAATCAAAATTCTCTAAAGAGGAGGAATGGCACCAATGAGTGAGAAGCCCGTGACAGGCGAAAGGCGAGTGTTCATGACGGGCAATGAAGTGTGCGCCTGGGCCGCCTTGGCCGCTGAAGCGGATATTATGTATGGCTATCCGATCACACCCCAGACCGACATCATGCAGTATTGGACTCGTCTCGCTCCTAAATTCGGGAGAAAATTTTTACAGACCGAGGACGAGATCTCGGCCGGCTTTACCACGATTGGCGGGGTACTAGCCGGCAAGAGGGCGTTTTCCGCCACTACCGGCCCCGGCAACGTCCTTTTTCAAGAACCGATGTCCATGGCGGAGATGATGCGGATTCCGACGGTTGTGATCATCCCCCAGAGGGGTGGTCCTTCCACCGCCACGGTAATTTACTCCCAGCAAGAGGTCACCATGACCGCCTTCGGGGGCAATGGCGAAGGTTTTAGGATTGTCTACTCCACCGCCGGGCACCAGGACTTGTATGACTACACGATAAAGGCCTTTAATACTGCCTGGAAATATCGTTTTCCCACCTTTGTCCTGGGGGACGGCTACCAGGCAAAAATGCGCGAACCCCTTACCATCTATGACCCAGCCCAGCGGGGCATCCAAATGGTCAAAACCGAGCCCCTGGTGGGGTTGGAGGGGACCCCGGGCCGCGACCGGCCGACCCAGTACTTGCGCAACACCTACAATACTGAAGAAGAGCTTTACGAAGTGGTGATGGAGATCGCCCGGGACTTTGAAAAGGCCGCCCCGGAAATTGTGGAGTGGCAGGATTTTGATACAGATAAAGAGATGGACGTCCTCATCCTTGCCCACGGCGTGGTCTCCCGCTCCGCCCAAGGCGCTCTGCCCCTTCTCCGGGAACAGGGCATCCGGGCCGGCCATTTCCGGCCGATCACCCTGCGGCCGATGCCCGAAGAGCAAATGCGCCGGGCGGCCGCCAAGGCCAAGCGCATCCTGGTGGTCGAATCGGCTTACGGCCAGCTCCTGAAGCTGGTGCAGCAAAGCCTTTACGGCTTGGCCAAGCCAATCGATACCCTGCTCCGGCCCGGTGCGGGCGTCACCGCAGAGGAAATCGCAGACCAGGTTAAGGAGGGGAGGTAAAGCTATGACCCGCGAAAAGATCGCTTTGAGCCCCGCGATGCCCAAGTGCTGGAACCCAGAAACCAAGCCCCACAAATTCTGTCCCGGCTGCGGCCACGGCCTGGCCCTCAAAATGCTCGGTGAAGCAATTGACGAGCTGGATATCCAGGACAGGGTCATCTTCGGCTGTGATATCGGTTGTTCCTTGCTTTCCTGGGACTTTTTCAATGTGGACTCAGTCCAGACCCACCACGGCCGCACCACCCCGGTCATTACCGGGATAAAGCGGGCCCGGCCGGAGCTCATCGGCATTGCTTACATGGGGGACGGGGGCGGTTACGCCATCGGCGCCCAGCACCTGGTGAACTCCGCCACCCGCAATGAAAAGGTGACGGCAATTCTCATCAATAACACTAACTACGGGATGACAGGGGGGCAGATGGCGCCCACCACTCTGCCCGGACAGAAGACCGAGACCACCCCCTATGGACGGGATCCCGAAGAGACGGGCTATCCCACCTTAGGGCCAGAAATGGTGGCGGCCATCGCCAAAGAAGGCGCCTATGTGGCCCGGGGCAGCATCGCCAACTTGCGCCAACTGAAAAAGTTCTTAAAAAAAGCGATACAAAACCAGGTTGACGGCAACGGATTTTCCTTTGTGGAGGTCGTCTCCAGTTGCCCCACCAACTGGAGAACCAACGCCGAGGCTACCTGGAGTTTTGTCGAAAAGGACATGGCCGAATACTTCCACGTGGGTGAATTCAAAGTGCCTGGCCAAAAGGAGGAGAAGTAGCTTGGCAATTAGAATGGTTCTCGCCGGCGAAGGCGGCCAGGGTGTCCAAATCATCGCCAACATTCTTGCTGAATCGGCCAATGCCGAAGGCAAAGAGGCGATCTATATCCCGAACTTTGGCGTCGAGCAGCGCGGCGGGGTGTCCATCGCTTTTGTCCAGATCGACGACCAGCGGATCAACTCGCCAAAGTTCCCCAAGGCCGACATCGTGGTGGCCCTGAGCAACCGGGCGGTCAATCGGACTCGCCAGTACGTCGACGGCCGCACGACCTTTATTTACGATAACTCCTTGGTCGCCGCTGCCGAAATCGGGGCAAAGGTCATGGGGATCCAGGCCGTTGAAGCCGACCCCCGTTCCCAGCGCCAGACCGAGGCGGTAGATGACAGCAAGAAAAGGGACCAGGTGGAACTGCCGGGGGAAGCCGCCAACATTATCGGCATACCGGCCAATGATATTGCAAAAAACGAGCTGCACCCCCGAGTATTCAACATCATTGTCCTGGGCACCTTGCTCAAAGCCACAGAAGTGGTGCCCTTGGACCGCATAAAAGAAGCTATTGAAGAAAAGCTGGGCGACAAGTTTGCCAAGAACCAAGCCTTGAGAGAGTTAAACTACAAGGCACTAGATAAAGGCATGAGCCTTGTGGACCGGCTAGTGTAGGGGGTGAGACCGATGAGCGAAACGGCAAAAAAAGTTGCTTTGACCCAGGACGGCAAAAGAGCCAGTTTTAACCTATTCCCCGATCTGTGCAAGGGCTGCGGTCTGTGCATGCAAAAGTGTCCGGTCAATATCATCACCTGGTCGACGGATCTAGGAGTCTACGGCACTCCGGCGGTGTGCACCACCGACCAAGACAAGTGCATTGCCTGTAAAAATTGCGAACTGGTATGCCCCGACGCGGCTATTCGCATCATCGTAAAAGGGAAAAAGTAGTGAGGAGCGGCTAAGTCAGCCGCCCTTTTTTCATTCGCTTTCAGTTTTTGCCCGGCGGAAAATCGATTTAAACCAGGCCACATCTTCCCGGGTTATGGCGGAGGTGAGGCGTAAAAGGGCGCCATAAAAAAGAGTGGCTGCCAGCATGGATAAGGGGAACCAAGCCAGCCTTATGCGGTGTAAAATCAGGTTGGCCAGAATGAGGGCGTTGAAGATGCAAAAGAGCATTTTCAGGAGAGACATCCCGGTGATTTTGAGGGGGATGCACTTGCGCAGGCGATTTATGCTGAGAAAAAAGTTGAGGGCGCGGGTAAAGAACAGGATAAAGATGTAGCCGGTAATGGCGAACCGGGGCAGTAAAAAGTAAGTGAGGACCAGTCCCGTCACCGATTCAAAGATGTTGTAGCCCATTGAAGAGATCTGCTGGCCGATTCCCTTGAGGATACCGTCCACGAGTAAGTCCATGTAGAGGATGGGGATCATGGGGGCAAGGATGCGCAGGTAGTAACCTACCTCCGGGTTTTTGTAGAGGGAGAGGCCCAGGGGGGCGGAAAACCTGAAGATTATGCTCATAATGCCTATCGAAGTGACGAGTCCGATATTGATCACGCGGTTAATAATGTAACATTGCCGCTTGGGCCAGTTTTGCGCCTGGCATTCCGCCAGTTCGGGGATTATCAGGTCAGATATAGCATGGAGAATGACCCCGGGGAACATGAGCAGGGGGACGGCCATTCCCTGAATGATGCCGTAGGTGGCCAGGGCCCTGTCTCCTGAAGAGCCGCTTTTCTTTAGGCCGCTGGGGATGAGGGGCTGCTGCATGGTGCGGATTCCCATGGTGACGTAAGCGCTAAGAGCAACGGGTATGGCGATTTTCTGGGCCCGGACCAGCAAGTCGGAGCTGGCCCCGGGTTTTTGGAAACGGCGACAATCCAGGCGATAGAGCCAGAAGAGCAAGAAAAAACTGGTGATCTCACCGGCGCAGGCGCCCAGGGCCAGGGCGGAGCAAGCGTACTCCAGGCCCCGAGGCCAAAGGACACCTAGGCAAAGGACAGTGACTCCAACCCGGAAGAACTGTTCGGCGACCAGGACTAACGAAGATTTAAGGACCCGGCGGACGGCGGTAAAGTAGCCTCCTAAAACGGCCCCCATGGCCAAAAAGGGCAAGCTAAAAGAAAGAATTCTCAGAGACAGGACTGCTCTGGGGTCCTCCAGCCAGACCTTGCCAATCCAGCCGGCCCCGAAATACAAGAGGAGGGCGATGGCCGAGCTGGCAATCAGGCTGTACCCAAGGCAGATTCTGACCGCTTTCTTGGCGCCGCTCTCATTGCCCAAGCCCATTTCCTCGGCTGCCAGGCGGGTAGCGGTCAGCCGCAGCCCGGAAATAGAAAAAGTGGCGGCAAGAAAATACACTGACATGATCAACTGGTGCAGACCGATGCCGGTAGGGCCAATTTTCGAAGAAAGATAGACCTGGAAGGAAAGGCCGAGCATGCGCAAAAGAAGGGAAACTGCGGTCAGGGTCAGAAGGTTGTAGAATATGGTTTTGACTCTGCTCATCATTGGCCCCCCCATTTTCTGTACGCTAGGTATATGCCCGCCGACGGCAGAACATTAACGGTAAAGGCCGCCGGGTTAGTGTTGTCCGGGGTGTGGCAAAATGATATAATAACTAATTAAAAAAGGGGGAAAACCCGTGAAAAAAATCCTCGATGTCGCCCTGACCTTTGACGACATCCTTTTGGTCCCGGCCAAGTCCTCTGTCTTGCCCAGCCAGGTCAAGCTCGGCACCCAACTGACCCGGAATATTAAGACCAACATACCCCTGCTCAGCGCCGGCATGGACACCGTCACCGAGGCGCGTATGGCTATCTCCCTGGCCCGGGAGGGGGGTATCGGCATCATTCACAAAAACCTGTCTATTGAGGAACAGGCCAAGCAGGTCGACATGGTAAAGCGCTCGGAACACGGGGTAATCACTAATCCCTTTTCCCTTGAACCCGAGGCTACAGTCCGGGAAGCCGACGCCTTGATGGCCCGGTACCGCATATCCGGAGTGCCGATAGTGCGGGGTCCCCGGCTGGTGGGCATTGTCACTAACCGGGACATCCGCTTTGAAACAGACTTTGACCGCCGGGTTTCGGAAATAATGACCAGCAAGAACTTGGTGACCGCCCCCGTGGGCACAACTTTGGACCAGGCCCGGGAGATTTTGGCCGCCCATAAGATCGAAAAGCTGCCCCTGGTCGACGCTGACTTCAACTTGAGGGGCCTGATTACCATTAAGGATATTGAAAAGGCTCGGACCTATCCCAATTCTGCCCGGGATAAACAGGGCCGCTTGTTGGTGGGGGCCGCCGTAGGCGTGACGCCGGACACCCTGCAAAGGGCCTCGGCCTTGGCGGCGGCCAGGGCCGATGTCCTGGTGGTGGATACGGCCCACGGCCACTCCCGGGGGGTACTGGAGACTGTCAGACTGCTAAAAAGGGAACTGCCGGCGGTGGAAATTGTCGCCGGCAATGTGGCTACGGCGGAGGGAACTCGAGATCTGATTGCCGCCGGGGCCGACGCCGTCAAAGTGGGAATCGGGCCCGGCTCGATCTGCACAACCCGGGTGGTCGCCGGAGTGGGGGTGCCCCAGGTCACCGCGATAATCAACTGCGCCGAGGGGGCCCGGGGCTCCGGCGTGCCAATAATTGCCGATGGCGGGATTAAGTATTCCGGGGACTTGGTGAAAGCGATCGCCGCCGGGGCGGATACGGTAATGGTCGGCAGCCTTTTGGCGGGGACCGAAGAAAGCCCCGGAGCAGTGGAGATTTTCCAGGGCCGCAGCTACAAGGTTTATCGGGGAATGGGTTCAATCGGCGCCATGCGGGCGGGAAGCAGAGACCGGTACTTCCAGTCTGACCAGCAAAAGTTGGTGCCCGAAGGAATTGAGGGCCGGGTACCCTACAAGGGTCCGGCGGCCGACGCCATCTACCAGTTAATTGGCGGCTTGCGGGCGGGGATGGGTTATTGCGGCGCTCCGGATATCGGCGCCCTGCAAAAAGCCCAATTTGTCCAGATAACTAACGCCGGCCTGCAAGAAAGCCATCCCCACGATGTCCATATCACCGCCGAGGCACCAAACTACGCTAAATTGACATAGTCTGTCTGTGGGGAATAATCAGTTAAGAGTGGGGAAAATAGTACTAGACTTTTTCTTTGGGGGTGGTGAGGGGCTTGGACCCGGAAATGAGGCAGTGCTGCATCTGCGGTTTTGTTGGCCCGGACAGTGTCCGGCTTGCCGCGGGCTGCATCTGTCCTAAGTGCCTTGAACTGATAAGCGCCACCGAGGTGGACGATCCCAAGTACGGGTTTTTTGTCGCCAAACTAAAAGAACTTTGGCAGGCGGGGTAAAGGCAAATTGCCTTTACCCCTTTTTTTTATGTATAATAATAGGAAATAGATGAAAAGGATTTTGCGCGATGGAACTGAGAAGGAAAATGGCCCAGCTGGCAAGTAAGGACAGATTCTCCTTCCATATGCCCGGCCACAAGGGCAGGTTTCCCGGTCTTTTTGGCCAGTACGACCCAACAGAATTGCCCGGGCTGGACAATCTCCACGACCCCCGAAATACTCTCAAGGACGCCCAGGACCGGGTGGCGGAAATTTACGGGGCGGCCAAGACCTTTTTTCTCGTCAACGGCAGCAGCGGAGGAATAATGGCGGCCATAACTGCCCTAGTCCGCCCCGGGGAGCTAGTGCTGACGCCCCGCAACTGCCACAAATCGGTGTTGGCGGGACTGATTCTCAGCGGGGCCATGCCCCTCTGGGTCGATCAGACTCTGTGCCCCACCCTGGGCCATTGGCTGCCGCCGACGGCGGCCGCCCTGGAAGGGGCCCTGGCACCCTCAATAAGAGCCGCTATTCTGACCAGTCCGGACTACTACGGCTATGTCCCGGACTTGGCCAGCTTTATCGGGGCCTGCAAGAAAAGGGCTACTTACCTCATTGTCGACGAGGCCCATGGCGCCCACCTGCACTGGGGCCACGGCTTGGGGCTCCCCCCCAGCGCTCTGCCCCTCGGGGCGGACCTCGTCGTGCAAAGTCCCCACAAGACCCTGCCGGCCCTCACCCAGTCCGCCTGGCTTCATGTGAAAAACCCCGCTCTGGCGGGGCCGCTGCAGGAAACGCTGAACATACTGCACACTACCAGCCCCAGCTACCTCCTCCTGCGCTCCTTGGAGTTTGCCGGGACCTGGGCCGACACCTGGGGCGCCGCTGCCCTTCGTCGCCTTTATTACTTGGCAAAAGCCCTGTCCTTGAGGAGCAGCCAATTGGGACTGGAGCTCCCCTTGGCAAGAAATCGGGATTGGAGCAAGTTCCTCCTGCCCCGGCGGCGGGGAACCGAGGCCTTGCTGCGCAGCCGGGGTATCTACCCGGAATTGGTTCAGGGGAATCTGGTGCTCTTCATGCTGACTATGGCCGACGCCCTGGCACCCGCGGGAATCGCCGCCCTCTACGCCCTTTTGCCTTCCTTGGCGGCCCTCTCTCCCATGGCTTCGGAAAAGATAAGCCCGCCCCCCTTTCCCCGCCAGGAAATTACCCCCCGGGAGGCCTGGGAAAAGCCGGGGCAGAGAGTGCCCCTGGCCCGGGCCCGGGGCCGGATCAGCCGGCAAGTGCTGGCCCCATATCCGCCGGGGACGATGCTGCTCTGCCCCGGCCAAAGGCTGGAAACTGAACATGTCGAGTACTTGCTGGACTTGCAGGCGAAGAAGGTGATTCCCAGTTGGCTGGAAGTGATCTAAAGGGTCTCTTTATCGTCCTGGAGGGCCTGGACGGCTGCGGTAAATCCACCCAGGCTGAACTGCTTTCTGATTTTTTTGCCCGGCGGGGGATAAGATATCTTCATGTCCGGGAGCCCGGGGGGACCTCTCTCGGCGATAAACTGCGGCAAATCCTCTTAGACCCCCAAACTGTCCTCACCCGCTGGGGTGAAGTGCTTCTGCTCGCGGCCGCCCGGGCCCAACTGGTCCAGGACTTGGTCCGGCCCGCCCTAGCTCGGGGAGAAATCGTCATCAGCGACCGTTCCTTATTTTCCAGCTTGGCCTACCAGGGATATGGCCTGGGCCAGGATGTGGAGCTAGTAAAGAGAGTAAACCTGGAAGCGGTGGAGGGACTGCTGCCCGACCTGACGTTTTTCTTGGAGGTAGAAGCAGGTGTCGGCCTGGCCCGGCAGGCCACCCGCCGGGGACTGGATAGAATCGAACAACGGGATGAAGGGTTTTTTCAGCGGGTTGTGGAAGGGTACCGGCAGCTAGCCCGGGACTACGATT
Organism: Firmicutes bacterium UBA4975; assembly: GCA_002397155.1. Lineage (GTDB taxonomy): Bacteria > Bacillota > Proteinivoracia > UBA4975 > UBA4975 > UBA4975. The sequence continues at coordinate 45,487 of DGZR01000067.1, forward strand.
TTGTCAGATTGGACGGCACTTTGCCGGTTGAGGTTGTGCACGAGCAGATTCTGACTATTTTGCAAGGCAAATTGAGGGAGGAGCAAGAAGATGAATAAACTGGTTATTGCCGTCATTCAGGATAAAGACAGCGTCAAGCTGATGGAGACTTTAGTGGACAAGGGATACCGGGCCACGCGATTAGCCAGCACCGGCGGCTTTCTCAAGGCGGGCAACACCACAATGCTCATTGGAGTAAACAGGGAGCAGGCGGAGGAAGTGGTCTCGATAATCCGCGCTGTCTGCCAGTCCCGGGAAAAAATCGTCACCACCATGTCCCCCATCGGGGGAGCGGTGGAGTCCTATGTTCCCTATCCCGTGGAAGTCATAGTCGGGGGCGCCACCATCTTTGTCTTGGATGTGGAGAGGTTTGAACAAGTATAATACCCCAGGATTTTTGGGCAACGGGGGCATGGTGGCCGGGCTTTTTGCCCGAATTGAAAGGGACAACCTGGCCCAGACCGTGCTCTTTACCGGCCCCGAAGGCAGCGGCAAAAAGACCCTGGCGGCTCGGGTGGCGCAAAAACTCCTCTGTCCCGAGACCTGCGGCCGCTGTCCAAGCTGTAAAATGCTGGCCAAGGGCATCCATCCCGACTACCTGCTGCTAGGCCCCGACGGCGATTCGCTAAAACTGGAACAGGCCCAGCAACTTAAGGCTTTTCTCTCTTCCCCGCCCAGCCTGGCTTCTCGGAAAGTCGCCGTCTTGGCTCAGTGCCAGCGGCTTACTGTGGAGGCCGCCAACAGCCTTCTCAAAGTGCTGGAAGAACCGCCTTCTCCTTCTTACTGCTTGCTCACGGCGGACAGCGCCGCCGACGTGCTGGCCACCCTGGTCTCTCGCAGTCAAGTGTTTGCTTTAGCTCCCCTGCCCCGGGATACGGTGGCCGAAGTTCTAAAGGGCAAGAAACTTTCCGCCGACCAGACCTGGTTCTTGCTGGAGTATTCCCAGGGCATTTTGGGCCGGGCTTTGAGCCTGTCGGCGGATGGAGACTTTTGGCAAAGGAGGGAGGAGATTGCCTTGGCGGTCCCGGAAATCCTGGCCGGACGTGGCGATCCGTTGCTAGCCGCCGAGGGCTGGCAGGACAGCCCCGAGTCCTTGGCTCTCCTTGAGTTTTGGTTGCGAGATCTGGTCTTGCTCCAGGCGGTCCCGGATTTTACCCCGGCCAACAGAGATTACGGGGGGGCCCTAGCCCAATGTCTGGCTGTTTGCCCCGCCAAAAAAAGCAGGGCCCTTTTGGACCAATGCCAACGGGCCCGGGAATACCTGCAGGCCAGGTGCAATGCCCGGCTGGTCTTTGACTGTCTCGCCTTAATGATGTGGGAGGTATGAGCAATGGAAAAATACACGGTGACCGGCGTTCGCTTTAAAGACGCCGGGAAAATATACTACTTTAATCCCGAACAGCTTGAACTGACCGAAGGCGCCCCGGTGATTGTGGAGACGGTGCGGGGGGTGGAATTTGGCTGGGTCGTCGTGCCGCCAAAGATTGTTTCCGGCGACGAGGTCGTCCTGCCCTTAAAACGGGTGGTGCGGGTAGCGCAAAAGGAGGACTTGGAAAAGCTCAAGGAAAATCAAGAACGGGCCCGGGAAGCCCTGGGGATATGCGCGGATAAGATAGAAAAGCACGGCCTGAGCATGCGCCTCGTCGACGCCGAATACACCTTTGACAACTCAAAAGTCATTTTCTACTTTACCGCCGACGGCCGCATCGATTTCCGCAACCTGGTAAAAGACTTGGCTTCGGTGTTTAAAACCCGGATTGAGCTGAGGCAGATCGGGGTGCGGGACGAAGCGAAAATGCTGGGGGGACTGGGCAATTGCGGCCGGCCGCTTTGCTGTTCGACTTTTCTCAACGAGTTTGAACCGGTGTCGATCAGAATGGCCAAGGATCAAAGCCTTTCCCTCAATCCCACCAAGATATCCGGAGTCTGCGGCCGTCTCATGTGCTGCCTGCGCTTTGAATCCGAGCATTACCAGCGGGCGCGCAAATGCTTGCCTAGCGTGGGCTCCACTATGGACACCGCCAAGGGCCCGGGCCGGGTGGTCGAAGTAAACGTCCTCAAGGGCCAGGTTCGCGTTCAGTTGCATGAAGACGGCACTCTCATAGACCTGCCCGTCAACTGTCAAGGCGGAGACCAGGATAATGGATAAGGCCATTGGGAGAGTGGAGGACGCCTTGGAGCTATTCTACCAGGCAATTACCCAGTTAAAAAGAGAAGCGGGGGACCTGCGCCTAGAAGTCCAGCGCTTGGAAAAAGAAAACAAATGGCTCAGGGAACAACTGCCGGGGACGCCGGCGACTCCCGTTCCCTTTAAAGAAGGTCAAGACGCCTTGGCCCGCCTCTACTACGAGGGGTTTCATATCTGCCATCTCCAGTACGGTAATCTGCGCACCGAAGGAGATTGCCTTTTTTGCATCTCTCTTTTAAAAAAGTGATCGAGCGGATTGACGAAATTGGCGGCGGCCTGCGACTGATTCAAGAAAAAGGCGCTTTTGCCCTGGGGGCCGACGCCGTCCTCTTGTGCAAATTTGTCAGTTTAAAGAGGGGTGACCGGGTCATCGATTTGGGGACGGGAACGGGACCGATACCCCTCTTGCTTACCTTGCGAAAAAACTTAAAGAGCATCACCGCTCTAGAACTGCAGCCGGGCTTGGCGGCCCTTTGCCGCCGTTCCGTCGCCCTAAACGGTCTGGAGGAGAAAATCCAAGTGGTCGAAGGAGATATCCGCAAAGTGAGAGCCCTTTTCCCGGCGGAGTCCTACGATCTGGCAATCTGCAACCCGCCCTACCAGCCCCTGACGGGGTCCCGGCTTAGTGCAAGGAATGCTGTCGCAATCGCTCGCCACGAGCTTTGCTGCTGTCTGGAAGACGTGGCCCAGGCCTTTGCCTGGCTGGTTCGCTACGGGGGTAAAGTCGCCCTGGTCCACCGCCCCCACCGCCTGGGGGATATTTTTTATAGTTTTCGCCAAAACGGCCTGGAGGTGAAGCGGGTGCAGTTTGTCTACCCCCGGCCTCAGCGGGAGGCAAGTATGGTCTTAGTTGAGGCGGAAAAAGGGGCTAAGCCCGGGCTTAGAACCTTGGCGCCCCTGGTACTTCGGGGAGGTGGGGAGGATTAAAGGAAAGCTCTACATCTGCCCCAGCCCCTTGGGAAATCTCGAGGACATCACTTACCGGGTGGTGAGGATTCTGGGCGAAGTGGACCTGGTGGCCGCCGAGGACACCAGGCGGGCGCAAAAGCTCCTCACCCACTACGGCCTAAGTGTTCCGCTGGCTAGCTGCCACCAGCACAGCTCTTGCCAGCGTATTGAAGAATTGGTTTCGGCCTTGCTGGCCGGAAAGAGCATCGCCCTGCTGAGCGACGCCGGCACCCCCACGGTGTCCGACCCCGGCCTGTCCTTGGTAAGGGCGGCCTTGGCCAAGGGAATCGAGGTCGATCCCCTGCCCGGTCCCTGCGCGGCCATTACAGCCCTTTCCGCCAGCGGCTTTCCCCTGGCCACCTTTTCTTTTCAAGGGTTTTTGCCGAGAAAGGGTCGAGAAAAAGCGGTGTCCGCCCTGGCCGCCATTGAAGAAACAATCGTCTTTTACGAGTCCCCCCGCCGTATCGCCGCCCTGCTCGCCCTTTTAGAAAAGCACCTCCCCCAGCGAGAGGTCCTGCTGGCTCGGGAATTAACAAAAATTCACCAGCAATTGTTGCGGGGCAAGCCTGGCGAATTGCTGAACAGGGTGCGAGAAGAAAAGTTGGAAAGAGGAGAGTACACCGTCGTCCTGGGCCCGGGAGTCCAGGCCCCGCCTCCCGACGAAGACAGTGTTTTAGCTGCTGCCCAGGGTTACCTGGCGAAAAAGATGTCCGCCCGGGATGTAGCTGACCGGTTAAGTGCGGAAACTGGACTTTCGCGCAGGCAGGTTTACGCCATTTTACATAAAAAAAAGGAACTGTGAGTTCCTTTTAGAGGGTGTCTGGTTCCGGCATTTCGGCAAGGCATTTTACGCAGATGTTTTTGCCCTTGAAGTAAATGATTTGCCCGGCTTCGCCGCAAAAAATACAGGCGGGCGAATACTTCTTCAAGATGATTCTTTCACCATCAACGTAAATTTCGAGGGAGTCTTTCAAGTTGATGTCCAGGGTGCGGCGCAATTCGATGGGCAGTACAATCCGGCCAAGTTCGTCTACTTTGCGGACAATTCCTGTTGATTTCAATGGGTTCCCCTCCCGTGATTAAATTATGTCTGCTCTAGTATACCAATTACTTCCAAAGAGGTCAATAAGAAGGTTCAAGGGGGGAAAAGTTTTATGTCCAGAAGATCAGCCAACATTTATGTCATCCCAGGCGGGCCTGAATCCCAATGGCACCAGCTTCCCGCCGACGCTTTGGCCAGGCAGAAAAGTTTGGCGGGCTGGGATGTTCGCTTGTTTTTGTCCCCGGGAGAATTTTCTCGGGTCTTTAAAATGCGCTTTTCAACCGAGGAGTTTAAGGGGCCGGAGGGGGTCGTCTCCCACTTGGTCAGCCGCCTGGAACAGGCCGGCGTCCTCTACCGGGAGACAGGCCGGTTTTCTCTGTGTCCAACCTGCGGCGGGACAGCAGGAAAACCGGGTCCCTGCCTGCGCTGCGGAAGTGAAGTTGTTGAGGGAGACGCCCTTTGGCAAATGAGGCTCGGGCCCTTGCCCGAAGCCCTTCCCCCCCTGGCCAACCAGATTCACCCTCCCCACCGCAGGGAACCGGTGCTGGCCGATATCAGCCGACTGCTGCCGGGGGTCGTCCCGGCCGCTTTAGAGTCCTCCCAGGGCACAATCCTGCCCGGGGATTGGCTGGGTGCCCTGGCCGCCGTTTTAGCCGGGTGCGGCTATCCCGGCGACGAAGGCGGGCAAAAACTCTTGGCGGCGACCTATATTTTCCTGCCCCCAGAAAAGAGCAGCTACATATTGTACTGGACTCACCTCCTCAAAGCCCTACGCCTCCCCGAACCGGGGGGTTTCATCTGCCACGGCCCTTTCCGGGTTCTGGACAGGCGGCAGCAGGAGGTCAGCCCCTTGCTTTTGGCCCAGAATTACGGACAGGAAAGCATCCGGTATTTTCTCCTGGCCGTCAATACGGCCCCGGGGGAAAACACTTACACCGAAGAAAAAGTAATCCAGAGAATAAACCACGACTTGGCCAACGACTTGGGCAACCTGGTGGCCAGAATCATTACCCTGGTATCTCAGTATGCCGGAGAAATGGTGCCCAGGCCCAACCTCCTCACCCGGCAGAGCGCTGACCTGGAGCTTCGGGAGCGAGCCCTGGAAACGCCGACAA
>DGZR01000067.1:51096-56137 GCA_002397155.1 Firmicutes bacterium UBA4975
GCGCCACCGACCGCTACATCCTCTCGGCGGCGCCCCAAAGATTGGGCCAAGAAGAGGAAGGACAGGAACGGCTAAATACTGTGGTGTACAGCATCTGCGAAGCCCTGCGCTTTATTGCCGTTTCCCTGAAATCAATTATACCGGATACTGCAGAAACAATCCTCAGTCAGCTGGGCCTGGAAAACGCGCCCTCCCTTGGCGCCTGGAGCTCCTTGGCCCAATGGGGGCTGCTGCCGGAAAACACCAAGGTCAATCCCGGGGCCCTTCTCTTTCCCCGCATCTATTCGGGCTACGGGGGGGTGGGCAAGGACCTGCTTCCCCGAGAAGAGCTGTCCCGCTTTAATATGGTCGTCGCCCGGGTTTTGTCCGCCGAGGCGGTCAAGGAGTATGAAGGCCTTTTACACCTAATCCTTTACGACGGTCGCCAGCGCTATTCGGTCCTGGCCCCCGTCGGCCGTTCCGGCCCCGCCGACGCTCTCGAGGGAAAAAAGGTCGTGCTTTTTTCCAATTTGCGGCCCAGGCACATAGAAGGGTTGCTCAGCGAAGGCGAAGTCCTGGTGCTAGAGACCGAGACGGGCAGTCCCCGGGTCGTCCTCGTCGACAGCGATATCCCTGAAGGGAGCAAGGTCCTGTGCCTGAGTTAGTCGATACCCATGTCCACCTGGACCACCCCCGTCTTCGGCCAAGTCTAGCCGAGGTTTTATCCTTGGCCCGGCAGATGGGGGTGGGTAAAATGATAAACGTCGGCCATGATCTAGAGTCCAGCCTGGCCGGGATTGACTTGGCCGACGAAAACGACTGCATTTGGGCGGCGATAGGCGTTCATCCCCACTCTGCCGCCACCCTGGACCAAGCTGCCCTGGACCAGTTAGCCGCCCTAGCCCCACGGTCAAAAGTGGTGGCGATTGGCGAGATCGGCCTGGACTACCATTACGATTACTCACCCCGGTCCCAGCAAAAAGAGGCCTTTAGGACCCAGTTGCGACTGGCCGCCGACTTGGGCCTGCCGGTAATAATTCACCAGCGGGAAGCGGAGGAAGATGTCCTAGAAATATTAGACAGGGCCGGTCCCCTCCGCTACGGCGGCGTACTGCACTGCTTTTCCGGTTCCTTGGCAACCCTCGATTCCTGCCTGGCTTTAAATCTCTCAATCGGCTTGGGGGGCATGGTGACCTTTGCCAAGGCCGAGGCTGTCAGGGCCGCCGCTCGGGCCGTGCCTCTGGAACGGCTGGTTTTGGAGACCGATTGCCCCTACCTGGCCCCCCATCCCCATCGGGGCAAAACCAACCAACCGGCATACCTGCCCTTAGTGGCCGCCCAGATCTCCCGTCTTCGGGGCATAGAAGAAGGTGAACTCATCGAGGCCTGCAAGGAAAACGCCCAGGCTCTGTTTGGACTTGCTAAGAGAATAAAAGGCCGGTAGGGGGTCAATACTACCGGTCAGGACAGGCCTAGTTTGACAAAATGTGCTAAAATGCTAGAATGTAACAAATGCAGAAAAGAGCACAGGAGGGAAAAACATGCAAAAGGTTTTCACCTCCAGGCCGAAATATTTCCAGCGAGTCACTTATTCCATTTTAAGCCTTCTCCTATTGGGAACAACGATTCTCTATCTTAGCAGTTATAAATGGATCACCGTCTTCGCCGACGGCAAAACCCTTTCCCGCGTCACCATGGCCAAGGGTGTCGGTGAAGTCCTGGAAGAAATCGGTTTGGAACTCAGGGCCGAAGACTACGTCTTTCCGTCCCGGGAGGCAAAACTGCAGCGGCTAACATCCATCGCCGTGGTCAAAGCCAAGCCCTATAGCATTGTCCATGACGGAGCGCGCACCGAAATCTGGTCCACCGGGGAAAAAGTGGCGGATGTTTTGCTGGCCGCCGGCATCCCCTGGCAGGAGCAAGATCTCATCGACCCAGCCCCGGAAAGAGCGGCGGGCCAGGTTGAAGTTATCACCCTCATCCGAGTCAGTTCGGCTTTCTCTTATGAAATGGTCACCCTGCCCTATGCGGTAACCAGGGTGGCAAACGACTCACTGTACCGGGGCCAAGAGCGCCTGGTTCAGGCAGGCCGGGATGGCAAAAAAATTGAAGTAACCCAGATTGTCTATCACGACCAGCGGGCAGTGGGCGAAAATATCGTGAGCAGCCGACTCTTACTCGCTCCCCAGGATGAAATTCGAGAAGGCGGCACCATAACCTCGATCAATCGGGGCGGCCTAAAGATCAGCATCAGCCGTGCCCTGGAGGTCCAGAGCACAGCTTATTGTTCCGGGGTAAAGGGCAGTGGCTGCCCGGTGGATGAGCGGGGTTACTCCCAGTGTACCGGCAAGGCCACCGGGTTTACCTCAACCGGCCGCCAGGCCAAGCAGGGGGCGGGAACTCGGACAAATCCATACCTCATTGCCGTCGATCCAAGGGTAATCCCCCTGGGCACCCTCTGTTACCTTAGCTTTCAGGGGGGAGTGGTGGTCACCCGCCACGGCCGGATCATAAAGGACGGCTTTGCCCTCGCCGCCGATACCGGTGGCGCGATAAAGGGCGAGCGCATTGACATCTTGTTTGACAACCATTGGGTAGCTTGGTACTATGGTCGAAGGACGGTAAAGGTGTTCATTGTAGAAAGCATCATTGCCGAATGAATTCTTGGGACAGGGAAACCTGTCCTTTTTGAGGCGGATAAGATGATCAAGGAACTGATTGTGGTAGAAGGAAAAAATGACGCCGAGGCGGTGCGCCGGGTTTTCCCCGGGGCCGATGTGATGATCACCCAGGGCTGGGGGCTTACGAATGCTCAATTGGCAGCCCTGGCAGTCGCCAACCGGCGGCGAGGGGTGATCATCTTTACCGATCCCGACCCGGCAGGAGAGAGAATCCGGCGGCGCTTGGCCCACTTGCTTCCCGGTAGCCGCCATGCTTTTTTGCCCCGGGAAAAAGCCAGCGCCAAGGGCAAGGTGGGGGTTGAGGCCGCCCTCCCCTCCGATATCCAAGCCGCTTTGCAGGCGGTTCGCACCCAGGGGCAGAGCAGCGATACTTTTGCCCTGGAAGACCTCCTGCAAGGAGGCCTTTGCGGTGTGCCCATGGCCGCTCTCCGGCGCAAAAGGTTGGCGGCCCTGCTCTCAATCGGCTATGCCAACAGCAAGAACTTTTTATGGCGGTTAAACGCCCTGGGCATAACCCGGGCGGAATTCGCCAAAGCCCTGGCCCAACTGGAGGAGGAAAAGTGAGGGTGATCGGCCCGGGGCGGGCGGTTGAACTGCTGCGTCGTCACGGCCTAAAGCCCAGGAAAAGCTGGGGACAAAACTTTCTTACCAATGGGGACATAGCGAAAAGACTCATTCAGGCCCTTGAGCTGACGGGAGAGGAGCCGGTTCTCGAAGTGGGTCCGGGCTTGGGCATGATGACCGAGCTTCTTTTGGAACTCTCGCCCCAGGTGAGCGCAATTGAAATCGACCCCCTCCTCTGCGAATTTTTAGCCGACCGGTTCGGCCAAAGGGCAAACTTCACCTTGATTTCGGGGGATGCCCTGACCCAGGACTTTGCCCGCCTCATGTCCGGCGGTTACTGTTTTATGGCTAATCTGCCTTACTACATCACCAGTCCCCTGCTGGTAAAACTCCTGGAACAGCCCGGTCCCCCTGCCCGGGCGGTGCTGGTCCTGCAACTGGAGGTGGCCCGCCGTCTAGTCGCCGAGCCCGGGACCAAGGAGTATGGAGCCCTCTCTCTTTTGATCCAGTACCATTGCCAAGCGGAAATGCTGTTCAAGATCGGTCCCGGTAATTTTCATCCCCAGCCCCAGGTTGATTCCGGGGCGGTGCGGCTGCTATGGCGGCCTCCCCTTTACCGGCCTCGGGATGAAAAGTTCATGTTTAGCTTGGTAAAACTGGCTTTTGGCCAGCGCCGCAAAATGCTCAAGGGACTCCTAGCCAAAGCCTTGGCAATACCCACTGAAGAAGTAACTGACGCCCTGACGGCTCTGGGTCACGGCGAAAACATCCGGGGCGAAGAACTGTCCGTTCGGGATTTTGCCCTCCTGGCCGATTCCCTGAAGAGATAGGTTTTGCCTAGTTACTCCTGGACGGCAGCTTCATATACTGCCCCAGGAGGAATGATCTTTGGAGATAGCTATAGGTGATATCGTCCTGCGCATATCCCACGGCCAGGATATTTACTTTAAGGTTGAATCGATTGACTCGCGTACTCTTTCCGCCCGCCTCCGGGGAATAGACATTCGCCTCTGTGCCGACGCTCCCCTAGCCGACTTAGTAAAGCCCGGGATCAGCGAAGTGGCAAATTTCCGGGCTAAATCCCTGCGGCTGAGGGCGGAAATTGTCTCTCGGGCCAGCTCCCAAGCCCGCTTGGTCGGCCGGGATAAAAAAACTTCTTTTGCGGAAATTCCAGGCGTCGTCCTCCATCTCGACGGCGATGCCGAGTACATGGAAACCTGCCGCAGAGCATACGGCGAACTGGGCCTTGTCAACCACAGCTTTTACGTGCCCGAGGAGCGACAGGGGGCGGAAGTGGAGGAATATCTTAAGGCCCATAATCCGGACACCTTGGTCTTGACCGGTCACGACGGCATGATCAAAGGATACTTTGCCGCAGATGGGCCGGATAGGTACCACAATTCCCGCCACTTTATCGAGGCGGTGAAAGTTGCCCGCCGTTACCGGCCCAGCAAGGACTCCTTGGTGATTTTCGCCGGCGCTTGCCAGTCCTGGTACCAAGGGCTGATGGCCGCCGGGGCAAATTACGCCAGTTCCCCCCAGCGGGTTTTGATCCACAGCCTGGATCCGGTGATGGTCGTGCAAAAAGTTGCCTATACCCCGGTGACGAGAACCGCCAACATTCAGGAAATAATTGAAGGAAGTGTGACCGGTCCCACCGGAATCGGCGGCATTGAAACCCGAGGCCAATTTCGCCTGGGCCTGCCCAAAATAAAAAAATAGTTTAGCTTCTTCCCTGCTTTTTTCCGCTGAAGAATTTTTACTTCAATAAGAGCGGGGATTTCTCTTGACAGCGGTTAATGGCATTGTTATAATCA
>DGZR01000076.1 GCA_002397155.1 Firmicutes bacterium UBA4975
TAGGTATTTCAGCAAATTGATGGTGACAACCCAACACAGAGAGGCATCCATGATTCCTCTCTGTTTTTGTCTGCGCTAACTGCCTGGGTGGGCCCGAAAGTATCAAGGTGGGGAAGGCTTGGGAGGTAACGGGGGGCACGGTTTACTCTAATAACCTGGCCGGATTATGATATACTATTGAGCAACGGAGGTGGCTTTTTTGGCTATTGTCTTTGGCACTGATGGGTGGCGGGGGGTAATGGCGGAAGACTTTACTTTCGCCAATCTGCGCCGGGTCAGCACCGCTGTGGCCCGGTATATTATTGAGCAGGGTAGGGCCGGACAGGGACTGGTGGTGGGCTACGACACCCGGTTTTTGGCGGAGGAATTTGCCCGGGCCGTGACGGGAGTGCTCACCGCTCAGGGCATAAAAGTATACTTAACGGACAAGGCTGCCCCCACCCCGGTGACAGCCTATTCAGTCCTAAAAAAACAAGCGGCGGGGGCGGTCATGCTCACGGCCAGCCACAACCCGCCCGTTTACAACGGTTTTAAATTTATCCCGGACTATGCCGGGCCGGCGATGCCCGATGTCACGGATAGAATCGCCCGGTTGGCGCCGGAAGAGGTTGGGGATATTGTCCCCCGGGAGGAACTGGTCACCGTATTCGACCCCCAGCCCGACTACCTCTCGTTCTTGGCAAACCAGGTGGATCTGGGCAAGGTCAAGGCCTCGGGACTGCGGCTGGTGGTAAATCCCATGCATGGGGCCGGCATTGGCTACCTGGAAAAAGTCTTCGCCGGGCTGGGCCTGGAGGTCACCCCTCAGCGCGACTGGCGCGACCCCCTCTTTGGCGGCCAGATGCCCGAACCCAAGGCCGAGCTATTGGCTGATCTGCGCCAAGCGGTCCTAAGGGGTCAGGGGGATCTGGGGCTGGCTTTGGACGGCGATGCCGACCGTTTCGGCATCATCGACGCCACCGGGGCCTACATCCTGCCCAACCAGGTGCTGGTTCTTTTAGCCAGGTACTTGCTGGCGGAGCGCGGGTTGCGAGGGCCAATAGCCCGCACAATCTCCACCACCACTCTCTTGGATCGCATCGCCTGGGCTTTTGGCGCCGATGTGATTGAAACGCCGGTTGGCTTTAAATACCTGGCCCAAGCCATGCTGCACCAGGGAGCTATCTTGGGAGGGGAAGAATCAGGGGGGCTCTCTGTCAGCGGCCACATCCCCGAAAAAGACGGCATTCTGGCCTGCCTGCTCATGGCGGAGGTTACCGCTCACTACGGCAAGCCCTTGTCAGAACTGCTGGAAGATATATACCGGGAATACGGTCGACTCCACACCAAGAGGCTGGACATCCACTGTTCAAACGCGGTGAAAGAAGCTGTCCTGGTAAAAATGGAGACCTTTGCCCCCGCCGAATTGGCCGGTGTGCCCGTCACCCAAGTGGTGCGCATCGACGGGTGCAAGTACGTCCTGGCGGACGGCAGTTGGCTCCTCATTCGGCCCTCGGGGACGGAAGCCCTGTTCCGCCTATACAGCGAAGCCGAATCCCGGCAGGAGCTGGAAGCAAGGGAAAAGGCCCTTGTCTCCCAACTGGGTTTACCGCAATAGACATTTTTTGCGGTTTTCCCTTTTGCCCTGTACTGGTATAATTTTTTTATGGCACGCAAGGGATTAAAATCGTGGTCCCGTAATTATTGTAAAAGGAGAGTTGCCCGATGAAGGTGCGCAAGGCCATCATCCCCGCTGCCGGTCTGGGGACTCGGTTTTTGCCGGCCACTAAAGCCCAGCCCAAGGAAATGATTCCCATAGTGGATACCCCCGCCATCCAGTTTATTGTCGAAGAAGCGGTGGCTAGCGGCATAGAAGAGATCCTCATCATCACCGGCCGCAATAAAGCCAGCATTGAGAACCATTTTGACCGCAACATAGAACTGGAATTGGCCCTCCGGTCCAAACGGGACCGGGAAAAGCTGGGGCTTTTGGAGTCGATTGCCGACCGGGTAGACATCCACTACGTGCGGCAAAAGACCCCCAAGGGACTGGGGCACGCCATCTCCTGCGCCAAAACTTTTGTGGGCCCGGAGCCCTTTGCCGTCCTTTTGGGCGACGACATAGTGGACAACCCTGTGCCCTGTACTAAGCAGCTCATCGATGTATTTGAAAAGTACCAGTGCACCGTCCTCGGGGTCCAGGAAGTGGCCCCCGCGGATACGCAAAAATACGGCATCCTAGACGTCAGTCCGGTGGAAGGCGGCGTCTGGAAGGTGAACGATCTGGTGGAAAAGCCCGACCCTGGCCAGGCGCCTTCCAATATTGCCATCTTGGGCCGGTACATCATCACACCGGAGATATTCCCCATCCTGGCCGAGACCGAGCCGGGTAAGGGCGGAGAGATTCAGCTCACCGACGCCCTGAAGACCCTGAGCCTGGCCCAGGCCATGTACGCCTACAAGTTTCAAGGCAAGCGCTTCGATGTGGGTAGCAAGTTGGGGTATCTGGAGGCCACAGTGGAATTTGCCCTCAACCGGCCCGGATTGGCCAGTCCTTTTCGGGAGTACCTGCGGAGAGTGGTGGAGAGGGAAAAAGTCCACGGCGTTCAGGAGTGCGCGGCGGCAAAGGAGTAATTCGAGGGTATAGGCCTCGTCTGAGGGGTAGGGGGCCGGGACGACCCCCCTACAGGTTAGAGGATCAAGAAATCAGAAGTCAGAGACCGGAGTTTTCCGGCCTCCGACTTACGGTATCCGATTCCGATTGGAGGGGTTGAATGACAGTGCTGTTTTGGCTTTCGGCGGGTCTCTTGGTCTATCACTACGCCGGCTATCCCCTGCTCTTGGCCCTGCTGGCCGCCCTTCGGAAGGAAAAGAACTACCCCCCTTTGGGCGAACTCCCCTCCCTGACCCTCCTCATTTCCGTCTACAACGAAGAGGACGTCATTCGGCAGCGCCTGGAGAATTGCCGGGCCCTGGACTATCCTAAGGAGAAACTGAGGGTCCTGGTGGTCTCCGACGGGTCCGGGGACGCCACCCATGGGATTGTCGAGGAATACCGGGACTTTGGTATAGAGCTTGAGGTAGTTCCCGGACGGGTGGGCAAGACCGGGGCCCTCAACCAGGTGATACCGGCCCTGGACACCGACCTGGTGGTCTTTACCGACGCTAACTCCATGCTTCGTCCCGATGCCCTCCGCCTCTTGGTTCGTCCTTTTACCGACCCCAGGGTGGGGGCGGTCTGCGGTGAACTGGAGCTGGCGGGGGACGCCGGGGCCGAGGGGGCTTACTGGCGGTATGAAAAGGCGATAAAGCAATGGGAAAGCCGGGTCTCCACCCTGACGGTGGCCAACGGCGCCCTTTACGCCCTGCGGAAAAACCTGCACCGGCCGATGAACCCCCAGGCGGCCAACGACTTTCAGCACCCCCTCCAGGTCGCCCTCCAGGGGTATATAACGGTGTATGAACCGAGAGCCATCGCCCGGGAATCGGGGGGAGGCAGCGAGGCCGTCGAGGCCCAGCGCCGGGTGCGCATCATCGCCCGGGGCTGGAAAGGCCTGGGCAGCCACCTTGCCGTCCTCAATCCCTTTAAAGCCGGGTTTTTTACCTTTCAATTTGTTTCCCGCAAGCTGCTGCGCTGGCTGGGCCCGGTCTTTATGGCCGCCGCCTTGGCCGCCAACCTCGCCCTGGCGGGGCGGGGGTTGTTCAGTATAACCCTGGCGGGCCAAGGGCTCTTTTACGGCCTGGCCCTGTTGGGGGCGGTCCTCAACCGCAAGGGCAAGCGCTTTTTACCCGCCTACTTGCCCTACTACTTTTGCTTAATCAACTGGTCGGCCCTGAGGGCATTGGTCCGGGTCATCCTGGGCCGGGATTCGGCCCGCTGGACGCCGACTCCCAACTAGGCCCTAGACAAGGAGGAAATACCGTTGCAAATCGACCCTGCATCCCAATCGGCAAATAGTCCTCTCAAACTCGGCTATATATCTTACCTGCTCTTCTTTGTCTCCGCTTTTTGGGGGCCGGCCCTGGGCGGTATACCCCTGGGCCCCTTTTCCCTCTTCCCGGCCCGGATTTTCGCCCTGGCGGCCTGGGGTTTTCTCGCCCTGGCCCTCGTCTGCCGCCGCTCCTCCTTGGCTGTGACCAGGCCCCTGCTTCCCCGCTACTGGCCGGAGACTTTTCTCGCCTTTTGGCTCCTCTGGGGTGTTTTTTCCCTGCTCTGGGCCATCGATCCCCTGCGGGGCGCAAGAGACCTGTTCAACCTCTTCATCGGCCTTTCCTTAGTGGGCTTGGCGCCGCTTTTTCTGAACAGCCAAAAGCGCTTGAACCGGGCGGCCTGGATTTGGCTGGCCACCTTGGGGGTTTTCTTGGCCATGGGGGCCTACGAGCACGTGACCACCATGCACCTGCCCGTCTCCAGGTTCAGCCACGGGCTTCAGCCCCACTTGGCCTACCGGCCTACCGGGGTCTTTGTCAATGAGAATAACTATGCCGTTTTTATCAGCCTGAGCATCCCTTTTCTCCTGGCGGCATTTCGCCACTTTAACAAGACCTGGACCCGGATCGTGCTGGGGCTGGGGCTGTTTGCTGCCCTCTACCTGCTCTTTGTCACCGGGTCCCGGATTAATTTTCTCGTCCTCATGGCCTCGGTCCTCGTTTTTTCTTTTTTCCTCACCTCCCGGGGCAAGCGCCTAAAGGTCTTTGCCCTCCTCATGGTCCTGATAGTCGGAACCTGGTTTCTTTTTGGCGTCACCCAGCCCTCAATCCGGGGCTATGTCGCCCGCCAGTTGGGCAAGATTATCGTGCCGGGCAACTACTTTGAGGGAGGGCAGTCCATCGCCCTGAGGGTGAAAATGGCCCGCAACAGCCTGCACTTTCTCCTGCGCACTTTTGGCTTTGGCGTGGGGGCGGGTAACTTTGAGGCCTGGATCGTCCGGGGCGCCCCCTTTGACACTTTGGATATCGAGAATCCCCACAACTGGTGGCTGGAGCTGGCCTCGGAATACGGCCTCTTGATCTTTTTGGGCTACCTGGCCTTTTTCGCTTTCTTGCTTTGGTCCACCTGGCGGAGCTGGAAGGAGACCCGGGGCCGGGATAAGTGGCTGCCGGAGGCCCTGAGCCTCTGCTTGGCTATCTTTCCCCTGGTCGCCATTTCCCCCAACAGCTTTTTGGACTACCTGCCTCACTGGCTCATCCTCAGCCTGGCCTTCGCCTGGCAGCGGTATTCCACCAAAGGAAGTGAGTCCCAATGCGCATCCTGATGGTATCCCACCTCTACCCTTCCCGGGCCGACAGCGTTAACGGAAGCTTTGTTCATTCCCAGGTTAAGGCCTTGGCGGAAATGGGCTGCCAGGTCAAGGTGCTGGCCCCGGTCGCCTACGCTCCTTTTCCCCTGTACCTGGTCAAGGAAAAGTGGCGCCGCTTTCAGCAGACGCCCAGGCGGGACGATTACCAGGGGGTGGAGGTGGAGTATCCCCGGATTATCCGCACCCCCCGGGCGGTTTTTTTTACCCTGGCGGGCTGGAATTACTACCTGGCCTTGAAAAAACGGGCTTTGGCCTGGCACCGGGACCAGCCCTTTGACCTGGTCCATGCCCAGGTGGCCTACCCCGACGGCTGGGCCGCCGCCCGCCTGGCGGCGGAAATGGGGCTGCCCCTGGTCCTCACCCTCCACGGCCAGGAACTGCAAAAGATTGTCCGCTGGGGGGAAAAGTTAAAAAAAATGGTCCTGGCTACTCTGGCCCAAAGCCGAGGGGCGGTGGTCCCCAGCCCCAAAATGCGGGCACTGGCAGAAAGCTACGGCGTCAATCCGGGTAAACTACACTTAGTGCCCAACGGC
>DGZR01000015.1:0-2201 GCA_002397155.1 Firmicutes bacterium UBA4975
GTCACTGCAAAGTCCCTGAACCATGTGGTATAATAGCGCCAATACGCCTTTAGGGGGGAGCTTTAATTCCCATGGAGATTAACACTTCCGGTCCGCCGGAGACCCAAAGCATAGCCCAGAGGTTGGGGGAACTAGCGACCCCCGGTACCCTCATAGTCCTGTCGGGACCCTTGGGGGCGGGCAAGACCAGCTTTGTCCAGGGCTTGGCCCGGGGCCTAGGGATAGCCGGCCCGGTAAACAGTCCCACGTTTACTTTGCTTAAAGAATACCATGGTCGTTTGCCCCTCTTCCACTTCGACCTTTATCGCTTGGGAGAACCGGAAGAACTATGGGAACTGGGATTTGCCGAGTACTTAGATGGGGGCGGCGTCTGCGCCTTGGAATGGGGAGAGCGCTTTTCCTCCCTACCCCCGGACCACCTGAGAATCTGCCTGGACTATGCCGGAGAAAACCGGCGCCTCCTCCGCTTTTTACCGGTGGGGGAAAAGCACGGCAAACTGGCAAAGGAGCTGTGGGAGCATGCTTATCCTCGCCGTTGACACCGCCACCTCTGTCTCTAGCGTCGCTCTGGCAACAGCGGACAGACTGCTGGGCGAAGTAAAAACCGATCTTCCCCGCACCCATTCCCAGCGCTTGCTGACCTTGGTGGACAGCCTCCTGGCTGAAACGGGGACAGCCCCCGGGGAAATCGACTTGCTGGCCGTCGCCCGGGGGCCCGGCTCTTTTACGGGGCTGCGCATCGGGATTGCCACTGTCAAGGGATTAGCGCTGGCTCTGGACCGGCCCGTAGTGGGGATCTCCACCTTGGAGGCCTTGGCCCACGGTTTTGGCTCGGGTCTGGTCTGCCCTGTTCTCAATGCTCGCCTGGGCCAGGTCTACGGCGCCCTGTTCCGGGTGGGTGAAACCCCCCGGCCCCGTTGTTTGCTCCCCGAGCAGGCGATTGGGGTGCCGGACTTACTGGCAAGGTTGGGGGAGTACTCTGAGCCGATTTGGTTTTGCGGGGACGGGGCCGGCCTGGTCATTCCTTTGGCCCGGCAAGTTTTAACCCAGCCCCGCCCGGCTCCTTTGCACCTGGCGGGAAGCCGGGCCGGCGCTCTGGCCGACTTGGCCCGCCATTCTGAAAGCAGCCCTGCCGATGACCTGGCGCCCCTATATCTTAGGGATCCCCAGGCTGAAGTGCTGCGACGTCAAAGGCGGAATAGCGAATGATGGGGGAAAGAATACAAATCCGGAGCATGGAACCGGGGCACCTCCCCCAAGTCATGGCCATTGAAAAGGTCAGTTTTTCCGCCCCCTGGAGCGAAGCCACTTATTACCGGGAAATAAGCGAGAATATCTACGCCTACTACGTGGTGGCCTTAGTAGGAGAAAAAGTGGTGGGCTACGCCGGTCGTTGGTTGATATTGGATGAATCCCACATAACCAACATCGCTGTGGCCCCCCTCTGGCGGCGTCGGGGAGTGGCCAGGCAGTTGCTGGAATACCTTCTCCACGCGTCCTTAAGCCAGGGCGCCAACCGCATGACCCTGGAGGTCAGGAGTTCTAACCTGGGCGCGCAGAGCCTGTACACCCAGTTTGATTTTACCGTCGCCGGGCGGCGCCGGGGTTACTATACCGACAACAATGAAGACGCCCTGATAATGTGGCAAAATGATATTGCCGCGTTTTTGGCGAAAAAGGAGGCGGAGCATGGGGCGGATACTGGCTATTGAAACATCTTGCGACGAGTCAGCCGTCGCCATTGTAGCCCGGGGGGAAGAGATCCTTTCCAACTTGGTGGCCTCCCAAATTGCAATCCACGCACCCTTCGGCGGCGTCGTTCCGGAAATCGCCTGCCGCCAACACCTGCTCAGCCTAAATCCCCTGATCCGCCAAGCCCTCCGCCAGGCTGACCTGGGCTGGGAGCAAATCGACGCTCTGGCTGTTACCCAGGGTCCGGGTCTGGTAGGTGCCCTGCTGGTGGGGGTTTCCACCGCCAAGGCTTTGGCCTGGGCCCTAGGTAAGCCCCTCCTTGCCGTCAACCACCTGGCGGGCCATATCTACGCCAATATGCTGACCGGTCCCGTCCGGTTTCCCGCCTTGTGCCTGGTCGTCTCGGGGGGGCACACCGACTTGATCCTTATGGAAAAGGACAATGAGTTCAGGCTCTTGGGGCAGACCCGGGATGATGCGGTAGGCGAGGCCTTTGACAAGATTGCCCG
>DGZR01000015.1:2454-6747 GCA_002397155.1 Firmicutes bacterium UBA4975
GGGCCGTCCCTCGGTGCCCTTTCCTCGCACCATGCTGGAAGAGGGCAGTCTCGATTTCAGCTTCAGCGGCCTAAAGACGGCGGTGATAAACCATGTCCACACCTGCCGGCAGCGGGGAACGGCTCTGAACGCCGCCGATATAGCCGCGTCCTTTCAAGGGGCGGCGGCCGAGGTGCTGGTTGAAAAGACCAGCCTGGCTATAGAACGCACCGGTCCCGCTACTTTGCTCATGGCCGGTGGGGTTGCCGCCAACAGCCACCTGCGCCGGGTAATCCAGGAGCTGGCCATAGCGCGGGGTCTGCCCCTAAAGGTGCCGCCTTTGGAGCTGTGCACCGATAACGCGGCCATGATAGGCGCCGCCGCTTGGCCTCTCTACAAGGCTGGCCAGGCCAGCACCCTCTCTCTCAACGCCCGGCCCGATCTGCCCCTTTAGGGGGGTTGTGGAAAACTCTCGGCGGGGATAGAATGTAAACCTGGGGATTGTGGGGATAAAAAAGGCGGAGGCAGAAGAATCGGGGGGAATGCAGGTTAGAGAAAAATCCCGTTATTATGTGAATAACCTGTGGATAATGTTGATAAGGTCCAAGTATCCCCGATTTAAGCCCCCTCCTTTGGGGATAACACTGTGGATACTGTGGATAACCGAAAGTGTGTTTGCTTATTATTTTTAACAATGAGGTGATGGAAGTGCGCCCGGTATTATTTGAAATCGGTCCGATTAAGGTCTACACCTACGGGCTAATGATGGCCCTGGGCATCTGGTCGGCAATTCTCGTCGCCCGGCGAATGGCGCCAAAAATCGGCATCGACCCGGAAAAGATTACCGACATGGCGATTTACGCTGTTCTCGGGGGCCTTTTTGGCTCCTATGTCAATTTTGTCTTCAGCTATGATTGGAGCGGGTTTAAGGCGGATCCCCTGGGTGTGCTCCGGTTCTGGGAAGGGGGCCTGGTATTTCTGGGCGGCCTCATCGGCGGCATCGTTTTCGCCATCATCTATATCCGCCGCCATAAATGGCCCCTTTGGGAAATCGCCGATATCTGCGCAATTGCCGTGCCTCTGGCTTACGGATTTGGCCGGATAGGCTGCTTTTTTGGCGGCTGTTGTTACGGCCAAGCCTGTTCGCTCCCTTGGGCGGTAACTTTCCCCGGCCACTTATTCCCCCGCCACCCCACCCAGATTTACTCAATGCTGCTGGGGTTTGGCCTGGCTGCCTTTGCCTACTTTTTCCGCAAGAGGCGGCGCTTTGCCGGCCAGAGCTTCCTCTTCTACATCTTTTTCTACGGCCTGGGCCGGGGCGCTATAGAGTTTTTGCGGGTGGAACCCAAAGTTTTCGGCACCGGGCTGTCGGTTGCCCAATTTACCGGCCTCTTTCTCATGGCTGCCGCCGTCGCCCTTTACCCGGTCCTGCGCAAGCGCTATTCCTTTAACCCGGGCGAATAATAAAATTTACCTGACGCACCGGCTTTCTCACCTCCCTGCCCCGGCAGGGAGTTTTTTATTGCCAAACTAATAACTCCCAGAATCTGAGGGATACTAAAGGGCGACACCATAACCGGGCTTTTGCCATACCCTAGAGTACATTTCAATTTTCCCGCTTGGAGGTGGAGGCATGTTAGCGAAGACTGATAAAGTACATCTCATAGGCATAGGCGGGTACGGCATGAGCGCTTTGGCAAAATTGCTTCTAGAGATGGGCTACAGTGTCAGCGGTTCGGACTTAACCCCTTCCGACATCACCAGACACTTGGAGGAGATGGGGGCGGAGATCTACATCGGCCATCATGCCCGGAATGTCTTGGGCCGGGACAAAGTGATCTACTCCACCGCTATCCCCGAGGAAAACGGTGAACTCCGGGCCGGCAAATTGGCCGGTAAAGCCTACCATCGCTCGGAGCTGCTGGCCGAATTCATAAACTCCAACCTGGGCATCGCCATCACCGGGGCCCACGGCAAGACCACCACCACCACCATGCTGGCCGTCATAATGGAACGGGGGGGCCTGGACCCCACCGCCCTCATCGGCGGAGAAGTTCTGGATTTTTACGGCACTGCCCGTCTGGGGAGAAGTCAGTATGTAGTTGCCGAGGCCGACGAGTCCGACCAATCTTTTTCCCGCTACCGTCCTCATTATGCAATCATCACCAACATCGAGGCCGATCACCTGGAACACTACAACGGCAATTTTGAAGAACTGCTGGAGGGGTACGGGGATTTTGCCGCTAACATCGACCCGGAGGGGCTGCTCATTATCCCCGAGGAGGATAAGTGGATTGGGAGAATCCTCCTTCGGGCCAACTGCCGCAAACTCACCTTTGGCCTGGAAGCCGGCGATTACCGGGCAGAAAACATTCGGCTCAGTTCCCTGGGCAGCCAGTTCAGCCTCTGGCGGGGCCAGGAGGCTCTTGGCCGAATTACCCTGACGGTCCCCGGCCGACACAACATCCGCAACGCCGTGGGGGCTGCGGCTATGGCCCTGGAGCTGGGCGTGGGCCTTGCCGCCATTCAAGAAGCTCTGTCCCTGTTTGAAGGACCAAAACGGCGCTTTCAAGTCCTGGCCCGCCAGCCTTTTATGATCATCGACGATTACGCCCACCACCCCACTGAGATACAGGCGACCCTAGAGGCGGCAAAAAGCCTGGGAGGCCAAAGGATTGTA
The DNA here is from genome assembly GCA_002397155.1 of Firmicutes bacterium UBA4975. Taxonomy (GTDB): domain Bacteria; phylum Bacillota; class Proteinivoracia; order UBA4975; family UBA4975; genus UBA4975. The sequence goes on from DGZR01000015.1 coordinate 5,114, forward strand.
GCGATATTTCAACCCCATCGCTATACCCGGACCCGCTACTTTTTGCAGGAATTTGCCTCTTCTTTCTCCGCTGCTGATGTCGTCATCCTCGATGATATCTACCCCGCTTCGGAGCAGCCCCTGCCCGGCATTGACAGCCGGCTCCTGGCCGAAAGGACAGCCGCCGCCCACCGAGGCCGGGTCGAATACGTGGCGGGGCAGGAGGCCATTATCGACTGGGCCCGCAAAAATTGGCGTGTTGGCGATATTTTCTTGACGATGGGCGCCGGTGATATTTCCAAGACCGGACACAAACTTGCCCAAATCTGCCAGCAAGAACTAGCAGGTAAGGAGCAGGATGAAGTAGAATAAGACTGGTGGAACAGGGAGGGAAGCTAACTATTGAATAGTAAACATGTGCACTTTGTCGGTGTAGCCGGAATGGGTATGAGCGCAATCGCCAGGATAATGCTGGAAAGAGGGTACAAAGTCAGCGGCTCGGATTTGCGCGGCACCGAACTGACAGAAAGTCTGGAAAGGAAGGGCGCCACCATCTACCTGGGCCATGCCCCGGAAAATTTAGCCGGGGCCCAGATGGTGGTCTATTCCAGCGCCGTTCCCCTGGACAACCCCGAAATTTGCCGGGCCCGGGAACTGGGCCTGGAACTGCTGCACCGGGCCGACGCCTTGGCCCGAATTATCAACGAAGCCAAGGGACTGGCGGTGGCTGGCGCTCACGGTAAAACTACTGCCACGACGATGTTGGGCTTGACTTTGGCTACCTGCGGCCTGGACCCGACCGTGATCGTGGGGGCTTTTAGCGATGATTTAGCCGGCAACGCCCGCTTGGGCAGGGGTTCCTACGTGGTGGCGGAAGCCGATGAAAGTGATTACTCCTTTTTGAAATACGAACCCTACGGCGCGATTATCACCAATATCGACCCGGATCATCTGGAAAACTACGACGGGGATTACAGCAAGTTAGTGAAGGCTTATGAAGATTTCTTGGACAAGGTCAGGCCAGAAGGCTTTTCAGTCCTCTGGGCTGACGACCCCATCTTGCAGGAAATGCAAAAAAGAGCCAAGCACAAGACATACAGTTACGGTTTCAATTCCCCGGCCGACTACCGGGCGATTAACCTGGAGTACACCCCCCTGGGTTGCACCTTTGACCTGTATTGCCGAGGGGAAAAGCTGACGGAAGTGAAGCTCTCTGTCACCGGCGAACATAACGTGCTCAACGCCCTTTCGGTGTTGGCCACTGGCCATCTCCTGGGCGTTGACAGCGACTGCTTGGCGGCAGGGCTGGGCACCTTTCACGGCGCCCGTCGCCGCTTCCAGCGCTTGGGCGAACGCAACGGCATCCTGGTCATCGACGATTATGCCCATCACCCCACGGAAATACGCGCCACCCTGCAGACCGCCAAACTACAGGACAAAAAACGGGTAGTGGCCTTTTTCCAGCCTAAGCGCTACACTAGGACCAAGTTTCTTTTCCAGGAATTTACCGAGGCCTTCCACGACGCCGATGTCCTCATCCTTTCCGAAATCTATCCCTTCGGGGAAGCGCCAATACCGGGCATAACCTCCCAGACCCTCAAAGAGGCCATAGAAAAAAAGATAGGCCGGGAGGTTCTCCTCCTGCCCTATCGGCA
>DGZR01000042.1:0-1499 GCA_002397155.1 Firmicutes bacterium UBA4975
TATATTCCGCGGGGAATACGCCGGAACTTCATCTGCGAAAAGCGGGGCGCCCAGCGGGCGGTAGAAATGCTCCTGGCCAAGCTCAGGGGCGAAGAGTACGAGAGCGAATACCCCATGCCCCGGTTTGACCGAGTTGACCCCAGTCCGGCTTTGACGGACCTCACCAAGGCAAGAATAGCCCTGGTCACCTCGGGGGGAATCGTGCCCAAGGGCAACCCCGACCGCATTGAAGCCTCCAGCGCCTCCAAGTACGGCAAGTACAGCCTGGAGGGTGTCCGGGACCTGACGGAAGAGACCTACGCAACAGCCCACGGCGGCTACGATCCCATCTACGCCAACGCCGACGCTGACCGGGTCCTGCCCGTGGACGTCCTGCGGGACCTGGAGGAAGAAGGGAAAATCGGGGCCCTACACCGGTATTTTTACTCCACTGTGGGCAATGGCACCGCGGTGGCCAGCGCTCGGGCCTATGCCGCCGAAATCGCCGGCCAGCTAAAAGAGGACGGCGTCGATGCCGTCATCCTCACTTCCACGTGAGGCACCTGCACTCGTTGCGGTGCAACGATGGTAAAAGAAATTGAAAAAACGGGGTTACCGGTAGCCCACTTGTGCACCATCGTTCCCATCTCTTTGACGGTGGGGGCGAACCGGATTGTGCCTACGGTAGCCATTCCCCATCCCCTGGGCAACCCTGAGCTGGTTGCCGCCGAAGAAAAGGCCCTGCGCCGCCGCTTGGTGGAAAAGGCCTTGGCCGCCCTGGCCACTCCCGTAGAAGGGCAAACCGTATTCGAATAATCAGCCACTGGGGGCGGTTCCGACTGGCTGATTTCCGGAACCGCCCCGGATTATTAGAGGGAGGGAAAAAATGAAATATCCAGTTGTCCGCGGGACGGCGTATGCCCTGGTGCACGCTCCCCATCTCTTGCTCAGCCAAGGTTCGACTCAGTGTCTGGAGCGGGCCAAAAATCCTCACTCCCAGTACCTTCGGGAACTGCCTTCTAGACTTCGCTCCTTCCCCCAAGCGGTAAATTACCCGCCCAACCAAGTCTTTATCGGCAATATGCTTCCCGATGAGCTGGCGGCCACGCCCAAGCCCTGGTTTGAACACCCCGTCCAGGGGCAGGCCACGGGCAAATTCGGGGAAATCATGGCTGAAGACCATTTCTTTGGCCTCATGAAAATCTGCGACTCCTTTGACCTCATCCAGCTAGAAGAGGGTTTCGCGGAAAAAGTAAAAAGCAGCCTCGGGGCCAATCCCCTTTTTTCAGAGGAGGCCGAAGGGATACCGGCGGGGGTCCCTCTCCAGGAGATTGAAGAGCGAATTGCCGGGTCCGGCGCCGAGCCCCTAAGCTGGGCAGGAAAACTGGTGGGCTGTATCAAGAAGGCCCATGACTGGGACGCCAACTTGAGCGCCCACCACATGGTGGAGAACCTGGCCGTAAAAGCGTCAGGGGTGCTTGCCCTGAAACACCTGCTGGCAAAAAACCAAGTTGACCCGG
>DGZR01000042.1:1840-7503 GCA_002397155.1 Firmicutes bacterium UBA4975
GCCCTGGTCCTGGCCGCAGGCTTGGTCCAGGCCGGCATATACAAGAATGTGGTCGTTGTGGCCGGCGGCGCCACGGCAAAATTGGGCATGAACGGCCGTGACCACTTGGCCAAGGGGCTGCCGCTCCTGGAGGATACCCTGGGGGCCTTTGCCGTGCTGGTCAGCGAAAATGACGGCCTCAACCCCCTTATCCGCACCGACGGCATCGGCCGCCACAATATCGGCCGGGGCTCGGCCCCCCAGGCAGTGATGGAAGCCCTGGTCACCGATCCCCTGGAAAAGCTGGGCCTGAAGATAACCGATGTGGATAAGTTCTCCGTAGAAATGCAAAACCCGGAAATTACCGTTCCGGCCGGAGCCGGTGACGTCCCCGCCGCCAATTACAAGATGATCGGCGCCCTGGGGGTAAAACGGGGCAACCTGGAGAAACAGGACCTGGCCGCTTTTGTGGAAAAACACGGCATGCCCGGTTTTGCTCCCACTCAGGGCCACATTCCCTCGGGAGTGCCCTTTATCGGGCACGCCCGGGAACAGATGCTGGCGGGCACGTTGAACAGGACGATGATTATCGGCAAGGGCAGCCTTTTTCTGGCCAGGATGACCAACCTTTTTGACGGCGTATCCTTTTGCCTCGAGGCCAACCCGGGAACGGGCGGCGGCCCTGACAGTGACCCTGATGCCGTGAAAAAGGTAGTGGCCCAGGCCATGCGTGAGGTGGCGGAAAGGCTGCTGGCCGGAAAATGAGGAGGTGGAGCAAGTGAACGCGCAATCCCAAGCCGGAGAGATCTTTGCCCAGTTGGCCCAGGTCCTTGAAACGGGCAAGATGGGAGATCCGGTCACCGTCGTCCTGACAACCCTGGGCAGCGAGCTGGGGGTGGAGGAGCTGGTCCGGGGGGCGGAAATGGCCGAAGCCCAAAATCCCGGGCTCCGGGTCATCCTGGTCGGCCCCCCCGCCAAAACCGATTTACAGGTAATTGAAAGCCAGTGCCAAGAAGAAAGTCATGGGATTATGGAAGAACTGCTGGCTTCCGGCCAGGCCGACGCTGCAGTCACTCTGCATTACAACTTTCCCCTAGGGGTGTCCACCGTAGGCCGGGTGATGACCCCCGCCCGGGGCAAGCCCGTTTTTTTGGCCACCACTACCGGCGCTACCGCCCCCGACCGGGTGGCGGCCATGGTCCTAAACGCGATCGGTGGCGTGGCCGTGGCCAAGTCCATGGGCATCTCCCGGCCAAAACTGGGCATCCTCAATGTGGAGGGGGCGCGGCAGGTAGAGCGGGTGCTCCGGGCCCTGGCCCAAAGGGGGTACCCCCTGGAATTTTCTCAGTCAGTGCGCAGCGACGGGGGCAGCGTCCTCCGGGGAAATGACTTGCTCACCGGCAATGCGGATGTGGTGGTCTGTGACACCCTGACCGGCAACCTGCTGATGAAGATGTTTTCTGCCTTTACCAGCGGCGGAACCTACGAAACTGTGGGCTGGGGATACGGTCCCGGGGTAGGAGAGGGCTTTGACAAAGTTGTCAACATCATCTCCCGGGCTTCCGGCGCCCCGGTGGTGGCCAACGCCATCCAGTACGCCGCCGGCTGCAGCCAGGGGTATGTGCCCAAGCGGGCGGCGGCGGAATACCAGGCGGCCTGGCAGGCCGGTCTGGCCGACCTTTTGCCCAAGCCTGCCCCAGAACAGGCGGCCGCTTTGGCAAAAGCGCCGGCAAAAAAACCGGTGACCCAGGAGATCGCCGGCCTAGACATCCTGGAACTAGAGGAGGCGGTGGGCGCACTTATGGCTGGGGGCATCTATGCCGAGGCGGGCATGGGCTGCACCGGACCCGTTATCTTGGTGGCCCCGGAAGAGCTGGAAAGGGCCGAAAATATCCTGCAAAAGAGCAATTACCGCTAAACCAGGAAAGCAGGGATGCGAAGGAAGATGCATCCCTTTTTTTTTAAAAAGTTGACCGGCGGCCGCCGGCTGTGAGAAAATTCATGGAGCGAGGGTCCACCAAATAAAACTTTTTTACCCGGGGGCTAAAGTCCCGGGGCAGGAGGAAGGTACGGCATGAAGGCCATAACGGGCAAGACGAAAAAAACACTGTTTATCCTGGCGGGGATTTTTCTCGGCCTGGGCCTTGCCGTCTGCCTGGCTGCCCCCTCCTTTCCCGGCACCATTGAGAGGGGTTATTCAACCCGGATATATCGCGGGCTGGTCGGGCCCCTCAGCCAGTTGACGGGGATCTTCCCCTTTTCTCTGGCCGAGGTCCTGCTGGCGGCCACCTTTCTCTTTGCCCTCTACCGGGGGGGTCGCTGGCTCCTTTCCTTTTGCAAAAAGCCCCGGGTCACCCTGCGCTCCCTGCCCAGGGGTCTGGCCCGGCTGGCCCTGATCCTGGCCCTGCTCTATGTTTCTTTTTACCTGCTCTGGGGCCTGAATTACAATCGTCTTTCCTTTGCCGATATTTCCGGTCTGCCCTTGGAACCGGCCGGGCCAGAAGAACTGAGGGAACTGGCTCAATCCCTCGTTCTCCGAGCTAATGTCCTGCGGGAGGAGGTGGAGGAGGACGGGGCGGGGGTGATGACCCTGGACACCGACATTCGAGGCGCTTTTGCCCGGGCCGAGCTGGGCTACCGCCAAGCGGCGCTAATCTACCCCGCGCTGGGGGGCAGGTACGGACCGCCCAAGAGCGTGTTCCTCTCCCCCTATTGGTCCTACACCGGGATCAGCGGCATGTACTTTCCTTTTACCGGCGAAGCCAACATCAACACCGACATGCCCCCCCTTTTGCTCCCGGCTACCGCCCTGCATGAGATGGCTCACCAACGGGGGTTTGCCCGGGAAGATGAGGCAAATTTCCTGGCCTACCTGGCCTGCAGCCTGCATCCCCACCGGGATTTTCAATACTCGGGGACGGTGCTGGCCCTGGTCAACACCATGAACGCCCTCTACCGGGCGGACCTCAATGCCTACAAAGAAGTGCGGGCCCAATACAGCGACGGCCTTAACCGGGACCTGAAAAATTGGTCCGAGTACTGGCAACGCTTTGCCGGGCCGGTGGAAAAGGCCTCCGAGCGGGTAAACGACGCGTACCTAAAGGCTAACCGGCAGGAGGACGGGGTGCGGAGCTACGGGAGAATGATTGACCTGCTCCTGGCTCTGTTTCGCCAGGGCTCAATAAAAAATTAACCCGAAAGGGTTTTTTTATTTGTCATAAATTACCTAGGGCCCGAATACTATTTCTTACCCAGTAGACAAGCCGCTGAAAACAAAAGCGGCCCGGGACATCCCGGGCGAAAAGACTACCTTGAGAGCGAACCCTCTAGTAAAAAAAGGATTGAAGTAAAGGAGGAGCAGGCAATGAAGGTCTTGCTGGTCGGGGAGGGGCTGGTAACCCCAGGACAACTCCTAGCTATTCTGCGCCGGTCCGGGCTTGGGGCGGAAGTGCAGTTTTGCGCTTCTTGGACCTCGGTCCTCGATTTGGCCGGGGCCGGCGCCGTCGATGTGGTCATCACCCAGCCAAAGCTGCCCGGAAAGGACGGAGAGGCCCTGTTGAAAACAGTGAAGGCAATTGGCCCCGGGATTTATACCATCTTGCTGGGAAAGAGGAAGAAAAGCCCCAGACCATACATCGACGAATACATCACCACTCCCGCCAATTTTCCCCTTGCCCTCCGCCGGGCATTTGCCCTGGGACCCGCAAGAGAAGGGCTGGGGGGCCTGGGAGGGTACCCGGGGCCAAATTCCGGCAGTCCAGACCGGAGTCGAAGGACCTTAAGGGCAATCAGCCGGGTGGCTTCGGGTTTTTGCCCTCTCCTCCTGGTGGTTTTGGCAGGTACCCTCATCTTTGGCAGTGCAGGGGGCAGATACCTCCAGGGGGGCTACCGTTTTTACCGAGTTGTCAGCGGCAGCATGAGTCCAGCCATTGCGACCGGCAGTCTGGTCTTGGTCCAGGCCGCTCCGGCCGAAATAGAGGTGGGCGACATCATCACCTTTCGGGGGGCCGTTACGGGCCAGTTCACAACCCATCGGGTGGCAGGGATAGAAGAAGGTCCCAGCTACATTACCCGGGGCGACGCCAACCAGGTCAATGACCCCAGTCCGGTTTTCCCTGACCAAGTCCAGGGCAAAGTCATCCGGGTCATACCCTTACTTGGCTATCTAGCGGGGCTGCTCCAGACCAGGCTGGGCTTGCTCTTCCTGCTTTTTATCCCGGGAGTGCTGCTCCTGGTTCATGAAGTCCGGAGGATTATCTGGGGCCAGAGTCCCAGACCCCTACGCCCCCGCTGTAAACCAGCCTAAATGCCTCGGGCGCCTTAACTGGCCCCGTAAAAAAAAACACTGGGGAGGTGGAAAAAAAGTATTTTTGGACCCCGAAGAAAAAAAGGAGGAAGAGAAAAAATGAAAGTACTGGCTAGCCTGCTTTCAATCCTTGTCGCCCTGACTGCCATCGGAGGGGCGACTCTGGCCTGGTTCACCCATGAAAAGAGCATTGTCAATGAGTTTACCGCCGGGACAGTGGAGATTGACGTCAAAGAAAAAATCAGCAAGCTTGTAAGTCCTTGCGGCCAAGGAGATATTTCCGAAGAGAGCCAAGTCTGCTGTGACCCCGGCGGCGATTGGCATGACGGGGCTTCAATTGACAATTGGAACCCCGGGGATTGTTACAATAAGCAGTTTAGAGTTACAAATGTGGGGACCAAGAGAATTTATCTCAGGGGAGCCCTGGCGGGGGCCTGGCAGGAAAAGAAAAACAACAACTGGGTCGCCTGGAGCCCTCCGGCCGATTGTCCCAACCCTGTGGAGATTACTCTTGTGGACAGCCAAAATTGGCAGAAGCTTGAAGACCATTACTACTACAAGGGCTTTGACAAGGGTGTCATTGAAGGCGGAGGGGCAAAGCAGGTCATTTTAGAAGTAAATGTCTGTCTGAAGGGGAGCGAGGTTGGTAACGAGTTTCAGGGCAAGCGCTTTATTCTTACCGCCAAATTTGAAGCCATCCAGGTAACCAACGGCGCTGTGGCCGACCAGTGGAAGGTCATATTTCAGGGCAATAAATGGGTGTTGGTTAGCTAAGTCCGGTCTGGGTTAAAAAGGAGGGGGGGCAAGTGGGCAGGTCAAAAAGGATGAAAGTCGGCCGGATTCTCATCATTCTTGGCGTTCTGGCTGTATCTGCCGGCCTCCCCCTAAAGCCCGTTCCCACTCATGCCGCCCTGGCGCCGGCAGTAGAACTCTGGCTCAGCCAGGAGTACCTGGAAGGGTCGCCCGGGGTCGGGCAAAAAGGTTCCCTCTTTGCCCAGCTCCAACTGACAATCCTTGTCCAGGGGAACCTGGTATTTCATGACAGCCTAGACAAGCTAGAGAGGCTGAGTATGACCGATGCGCTGGGGCGGGCAGGTCCCGGGGAGAGGGTGGTAATTGAGTTCATCGTAGAGCTGTCGGGAGCTGAAAGCGGCAACGAGTTCCAGGGATCTAGCCTAAAAACCCGCTTTTCCCTTTGCCTGAGCTGGGAGGAACAGGGCCAGGTTGTCTTTCCGGGTAGAACTCTGCTCTTTAACCTAAAGAACCTAAACCCCGGAGACATATGTCGGGAAAGCCTGAGTATTACCCTGGCCAAGAAAATTCTGCCCCCGCCCCCCCCACCGCCGCCGCAAAAGAAATGAAGTCGCTTCCCCCACGG
>DGZR01000064.1:0-2490 GCA_002397155.1 Firmicutes bacterium UBA4975
AAGGGATAGTGAGGGTGAAGGGGACTACCGGTACATGCTGCCCCACCAAGCCACCTGTACCCGGGTGCTGGTCTACGATCTCCGGGATATGGAGAGCATCCGGCTGATCCGGGATGTCTCGGTGGACGGCTACACCGTAACCTCTAGGAAGAAGGACAATTACCTCTACCTGGTCAATTGCCAGCATACCTATCGATACTCTGAAGACGAAGACCTGCCCTTGCCATGCTACAAGGATTCGGCGGCGGGGGGCGAGGATAGCATTATCGGCTATGATGAAATACATTACTTCCCCGGCGGGGAGGCCAGCGATTTTATCATGTTAGCCGCCCTGGACCTAGAAGGGGGCGAGCTGAAGGTCGAGACTTACCTGGGCATGGCGCAAAATATTTACATGTCCCCGGACTACCTCTACCTGGCCCTGGCGGAAGGGGCGGGCACCAATACTGCCGTTCACCGCTTCAGTGTCGGGGGGGCAAAGATCGCATACAAGGGCAAGGGGACTGTGCCCGGATACCCCCTTAACCAGTTTTCCATGGACGAGTACCAGGGCTATTTTCGCATCGCCACCACCGATTGGCAGGGGGAGTCCTCCCAAAACAACCTCTTTATCCTGGATAGGGATTTAAAGCCGGCCGGTGAACTGAGAGGCCTGGCCCCCGGCGAGTCCATTTACGCTGCCAGATTTATGGGGGAACGGGGCTACCTGGTGACCTTTGAAACGATGGACCCCCTCTTTGCTCTGGATCTCTCCGACCCTCGGGCACCCAAGGTCTTGGGCGAGCTTAAAATCCCTGGGTTCAGCACCTACCTGCATCCCCTGGACTCAGGGCACTTGCTGGGTATCGGGCAGGACACTTTTCTCAGCCAAGACGGGGACCGGGAGTTTGTCCAGACCGGGGGGCTGAAATTGGCGGTCTTCGATGTCAGCGACGTGAAAAACCCCCTGGAAAAACAGGCGATAATCCTGGGGGACAGCGGTTCTTGGTCTGAAGCCCTGTACGATCACAAGGCTGTCTTTTTCCGGGAAGGGGTGCTGGCCTTGCCCGCCGTCCTCACCCGGCAGGGAGGCGAAGCTTTGGCTTTTCTGGGGGCCCTTTTCTTTGAGCTGGACGGGGCGATGGGCATCCGGGAAATGGGGCGGGTTTCCCATATTTCCGACCCTTTATCTGCGGAATGGCCCTTTTGGCCCGCCGGCGAAGTGCGGCGAATCGTGCAGATTGGCGATACTTACTACACCCTTTCCGACAAAAAAGTAATGGCCCACCAAAAAGAGGACCTGGCTAAAGTGGCGGAAATTGACCTGCCTGAGTCACCCCAACCGGAATTTTGGCGGTAAAAAAAAGGAGCGCTGCCCGGCGCTCCTAATTTTTATTGAACTGAAATTGCTTGGAACCCCAGAAAGTCTTGCAGTAATCCAGGGTTATATTCTTAAAGTAGGGGCGGAAGCGTTCGCTGAGGACAAAATTGACTCCTTGACCGGAATCAATAACTTCATCACCGGGTTTGGCTGACTCTTCCAGAGCCAGTTGGTACTGGGGGCCGCCTCAGCCGGAAGTAACGTAAAGGCGGATGAGGCTGGACTCCAGACTTTTGCCCATGGACTCTACCTGTTTTTTTAGAGCTTCCGCGGCGGCCGGGGTTAACTGAATCATGGCAATCACCTCCCGTCATATACCCATAGGGGGTATCTAACTCTATTTTAAACTATTATTTTCAGTTGTCAAGGGTCTGGCCGAAATGGGGAGGGCGGGGGCGGACGGTGGTTTCCACTCCGGCCAGTTCGGCGAAAAGGCCGGAAACATCGTCCATGGGGTGGGCGCCCAATAGGAGCAAGGTCTTACCCGGTTCTAGGCTTTCGATGGCCAGACGGACTCCTTGGCGCAGGGTGTCGGTAAAGAGCACCTGGTCTCCCAGACCGGCCAGGGCGGCGGTAAAAGCCTCTTCTTCTGGGGGCAGGACCCGGTCCTGGGGGGCGGCGGTGTCGGAGCAGTTCGTGACAATCAGGGGGCAGAGGTTAAGCCTATTTGCCCAGCGGGCCAGGGTGGCGGCGTTGGCCCGGTTTATCTCCACTCCCCGGCTGCCCCGGATTGCGTAGACGACGGCGACAGCGGCGGGGTTTTCTTCAGCCAGAGCGTGGAAAACCGCGTCCAGATTTGAGGGGTTATGGGCGGCATCGTCTATTACCCTGAACTCTCCTTGGTAAATCACCTCAAAACGGCGGAAAATCCCCTTGTATTGGCTGAGGCCCGCGGCGACAGCGTCGGCGTCCACACCCAGGGCCAGGGCCGTCCCCGCCGCCAGCAGGGCATTGGCCAGGTTGTGCCGGCCGGGGAGTTCCAGGGTAAAGTCTATTGTCCTTGGGCTGCCGGGTAAGTCCGGGGAGTTGACCCTGATTGTGACCGCTCCTCCGAAATCCCGGGGTCGGTAAGCCGCCAGGGCGATATGGGCGCCGGGATCGCGAAGGGAGTAACCCAGCCGCCGGGCCCG
>DGZR01000064.1:2802-4193 GCA_002397155.1 Firmicutes bacterium UBA4975
TTCGCCTCGGCGTAATTGGCGACGCCGCCGTGAAAGTCCAGATGGTCGGGGCTGAAATTGGTGATGGCCCCCACGGCAAAAGCCAGGCAATCGGCCCGGTTCATGACCATGGCATGGGAAGACACCTCCATTGAGGCGTGGGTCGCTCCCACCTTGACCATTTCCCGCAAGAGCCTTTGACAGAGTATGCTGTCGGGGGAGGTGTTGGCGGTGGGCAGCACTATGTCTTTTACTTTATTGTAGAGAGTTCCCATCAGTCCGGTGCTTAGGCCCGCGGCCCGAAAGATTTCTTCGAGCATAAAAGTACAAGAGGTCTTGCCGTTGGTGCCGGTGATGCCCGCCAGCTTAAGCTCCCGGGAAGGCCAGCCGTAGAATTCCGCCGCCAGGATGGCCTGGGCTTTTCGGGTGTTCTTGACCTGGATTAGGGGGACGGGGAGGCCGGGATGGGGACGCTGGGCCACCACCCCAATGGCTCCGGCCTGGACGGCGGCGGGGATGAACTCATGGCCGTCGGCCCTAAAGCCCGGCACGGCGAAAAAAAGGGACCCCGGGCGGACCTGGCGGGAATCGTTGGTCAAGTCCAGGACGGGCTGGGAGGAAGTAAGTCGGTAACCAATTGCTTGAAGCAAGGGGCCCAATTTTATTTCTGTCAAGAGGTTCATCCTTTACCGGTGTTATTTATAGATTTTCCCCGAAGAAAAAGCCTATGCCGGCCAAAAAAAGGGGATTTCGCAAGAAATAATAAAAGGAAATTGCCGGGGCTTAGTCAAATACTTTCGGAGGAGGTGATCGCCGATGGCCCGTGTAGTGCCCGAACTCAATCCGGATTTAATCGACCAGGAGGGCGAACGCCGATTGTACCTGGCGGCCCGGAATCTGCCGGAGGATTACTCTATCGTCTACGGGTATAAATTTTGTGACCAGGTGACGGGGGCCGTCATCTGGCAGGCAGACTTGGTCATCGTTCACCCCAGCCGGGGTTTTCTCGTGCTGAAAGTGGTCTACGGAGAAGCGGGTTTTTTTAACGGACGCTGGCATGAATTTGTCCAGGGGGGATACCGGGAGCTGAAACAAGATCCCCTGGAGGAGGCCCGGGCCGCCGCCTACGCTCTGGCCCGCAGCTACAGGGAGAGGACAGGCTGGAGTTTTCCTCTGGGCTTTGACTTTGGCCTTTGTTTTCCCGAGTGCAGCAAGCTGGAGGGCCAGCCCCCGGCCTATGTGCGGCCGGGCAACCTCTTGGTGGGCAGGGATGTGGAGAACTTTTCCCCTGCCATCGCTCAGATCTTTGCCAGCCTGCGGGGAGGGCGGGACGAGGCCGCCTGTAAAAGGCTGGTGGAACACGTCCTCACCGCCAACTTCCGCCTGTACAATACCCTGGAGGACCAACTGCG
>DGZR01000082.1:0-374 GCA_002397155.1 Firmicutes bacterium UBA4975
AATTCTGCTGCCCTGTCTGGCCCCGCCGCTGGGCAACAACCAAGCTCCGGCTTTTAGTGCCCGGAGCCAAGCGTCTTTCGACGGCGAAGGTTATCGTAACATACGAGGCTGATTTTTGTCAAGCAAAAAACTAAAACCAAAAAATTCTTTACTTAGCAAAGATCAGGTAACCCGGGGCGCGAAACAAAGTTTAAACCGTAAAGCGTTTTTTGTCAAGAGCAAGCAACCTGTTTTGTTTTCAGCGGGGACCAATTGTGATATTCTATTGATAGAACAAGCAGGAAAGGTGTGGTGAAAATGTGGTGGATTCCCTTAGCGATCATCGGCGTTATCGCCCTTTGGGCTATTGCCTCTTACAACGGGTTAGTTTCAAG
>DGZR01000082.1:626-2609 GCA_002397155.1 Firmicutes bacterium UBA4975
TTGGTGGAAACCGTAAAAGGCTACGCTAAACACGAACAAGAAACCTTAGATATGGTTATCAAGGCCCGGAACGCAGCGATGAGTGCGACTTCTGTTGAAGATGCAGCGGCCAAAGAGGGCGAATTGCGCCAGACTTTACGCTCCCTTTTCGCCCTGTCGGAAAGCTATCCTGATCTGAAAGCCAACACTAATTTCCTCAAGCTGCAGGATGAGCTGTCGGGAACGGAGAACAAGATTTCCTTTTCTCGGCAATTTTATAACGACACAGTCTTTAGGTATAACACCAGAATACAGAGTTTCCCGACCAATATCCTGGCAGGGATCTTTGGCTTTGCTTTAGAACCGCTTTTTGAAATTGACGATCCGGCGGAAAGAGAAACTCCAAAAGTAAAGTTTTAGGTACCCTCGATGAAAGCACCGCTCAATCTATACCAACAAATAGCTGCAAACAAGAGAAAAACTGTATTGATCATAGCGGGCTTCGGGATTTTTGCTTACCTGCTGGCCTTTGCCCTCGCTGCCGTTTTTGACTTACCCCCCATCGGGATAACTTTAATTTTGGTTGGAATAGTTATCCTCATGCTGATCCAGTACAGCGTGGCTTCATCCTTGGTCCTCGGTATCAGCGGCGCCGAACCCGCCCGTCGGGAAGAATACCCCTTTATCTACCATACGGTTGAGGGTCTGGCCATCGCGGCCGGTATCCCGGCACCGAGGTGCTATGTCATCCGCTCCTCGGCCCCAAATGCTTTTGCCACCGGGCGCAACCCCCGGGAGGGGGTAGTGGCCATCACCACCGGCTTGATTGAAAAATTAACTAACGAAGAAATAGAAGGCGTCCTCGCCCACGAGATTGCCCACATTCAGAACTATGATATTCGCCTGGCCACTATCGCTGTCGCTTTTGTCGGCATCGTGGCCGTAATCAGCGAATTCGCTTCCCGGAGCCTTTGGTTTGGCGGCTTTAGAGGTCGCAGCCGCTCGAATAAGGAGAAGCGAGACGGGCAGGGAATCCTGGTTCTCCTTGGCCTCGTCTTCCTCATCCTCGCCCCGATCTTTTCCCGCCTGCTGCAACTCACCCTTTCTCGGCGCCGAGAATTTGCGGCTGACACTACCGCCGCCTGGCTCACTCGCAATCCCCTTGGTCTGGCCAATGCCCTGCGAAAAATTGCCCTGGATCCCAGTCCTCTTCACCAGGCCACCCAGTCCACCGCCGCCCTGTACATTGTCAATCCTTTGAGCAAAGCGGGCCGGGCTGTTTCCAGCGCTTTCTCCACCCATCCCCCCCTGGGGGAAAGGATCAAAATCCTTGAACAACTGGCCTACAAAAATTAAGACCCGGCTCTTAGGCCGGGTTTTAATTATACGCGGATACCGAGTATTTCGTACTTTAGGGTGCCGACGGGCACGGCCACTTCGACTATTGAGCCGACGGGCTGGCCGCTTATTGCCCGCCCCACCGGTGACTCGTTGGAAATCTTGTTTTCGTTGGGGTTGGCTTCTGCGCTTGAAACAATGATGTATTCTAATTCCTCATTGTACTCTAAATCCCGCAGCAAGACGATCGAACCGATGCCGACCTTTTCTGCTGAAATCTCGTGATCTTCCAAAACCCTGGCATTGCGCAGGGTTTTTTCTAAATGAAAAATGCGGCCCTCCATAAAGGCCTGTTCTTGCTTGGCATCGTCGTATTCGGAGTTCTCGGATATGTCTCCGAAAGAAAGCGCCGCTTTGATTTTCTCGGCAATTTCTTTGCGCCTGACGGTGCGCAATAATTCTAATTCCTCTTCCAAACGCCGGAAACCATCTGGAGTCAGAATCACTTCCTTGCTGTTCATGCCCCCACTCTCCTTTACAGTTCACCTGTTAGAAAATCATATGTAAATTGCCGCTGCTTTATTCAATAAGGCAGCGGCAATATGTGCCATAGAGGGTGAAAAACTAGACCAATTATAGACTGCCAAAAAACGTTTGTCAACTGCT
>DGZR01000082.1:2846-20451 GCA_002397155.1 Firmicutes bacterium UBA4975
CGTTGTACTCCTCCCGAGACAAGGCTTCCTTGGCCCCGACGTAAGCGACGAGGAGTGCCTCCATCACGTTGGTGCCAAAAGAACGGCCGCTAAGTTCGGGGGTAGAGGTCACTAAAGTCTTTACCCCTCTTTTGCCCAGTTCTTCTACATCCTGGGCCGTTACAGTATTGGTGATTATAACTTGCCCGGTCATGTCTCTAGGCATATGTTTGTAGATATAGTTAAAGTCCCCGGCGATGATGTCCATGCCCTGGAAGTACCGGCCCAACTTGCCGCCGTTGGTCTCTTGTTTTTTCCCGGTGGGGTAGAGAACCGAAAAGGGCAGCCGCATGATAATTGGCCCCAGAACTCGGGCAACTAGACCCAGAGTCTTTAGCTTGTGCATGGCGACGGGAAGGCCGAGGGCAAAAGCCAAGTCCCCGATCACCAGTTTGCAGCCGGCCAGTTCAAGCTCTTCGGCCATCCCCCACCGGTCGAGGGCGCTAGTGAGCAGGGCTGTTTTACCGGCAAAATCCCAGCCCAGAGTCTCACGGAGATGCCCGATAGTCAATCTCTCCAAGGTATCCTTGAGGCCGGAGCCGTCGACTATCGGGGTCTTTTCCGCTGCCGCTACTATTTTTTGCCCGTCTTTTATGGTGTAGCGGTGGCCGGGGACACCTAAGTACAAGTCGATTCCGCCCAGGCCAAAAGCATCTACCTGGCCGTCCAGTTCCTTGATCATGGCGATCATCTTGGTCATGTCTCCGTCGGTCCCGATTCGTTCAACAGAAAAACTGACGTCTTTGTACTGGACCTCGGCTTTGTGATTTCTCTTGCTGGACCCTAAACTGATGCTGACGACCCTTTTCATAGGTCCTCCTTCCGGCATAAAGCCTTGATTATGCCTGCAAATTCATTGACATCCACTTCGACATCCGCTACTAAGGGGGATTCGCCCAGAATAATCGGGACTACATCCCGATCCAGCAAGGCTTCAACTAGCTGCACCCTTTTGTTGGAGCCCATGACGACGACGGTGTCATAACGCCTGACGGTGGCTAATATACTCATGACTTCATTGAACATCTCCAGGCCGTCCCGGCCCACAAAGGCCAGACGCTCTGTTTCACTGAGCAGGAGCCACCAATCCACCCCATGTTCTCTGCAGATATCTTCTAGGCCCTGTCTGTTGGCGACGGGAAACCCGAGGACAGCGACCCCCCCGCCCTTGCGAAGCTCGCCCAGGCTCTCCAGGCGAGAAATGAAGGAGCGGTCGATCTTTAGGTTCTGCGCCACCTCCTGCTGGGAATAACCCTGGTGGCGGAGATTTATGATGCGAGAAACCCAGCGTTCGATCTGTTGTAAACTGATGACTTTGTCCCCGATTCGAACAAGTTCCAGCGACCCCACCTCCTGTGCACATAATTGTCTACATGTTAAAGATTATACCTCCAGGCCCTTTATTATGCAAGAAGACAAACGCTTTTCAACGCTTGTCTTCAAGATAGGCTGCCATCAATTTTTCTACTTCCTTGGGATCGGTGGTGGTGTTGATCTTATTCCTGAGGGCGGCGGCACCGGGCAATCCCTTGATGTACCAGGCCAAGTGTTTGCGCATAAAAGCCGTTCCCCTTTCCCCTCCCCTGTACTCTAATTCTTGGCGAAAGTGACGGAGGGCCAGAGAAAACCTTGCTTCCTTGGTGGGGGGCTTGTATTCTCGGCCCTTCAAAGCCGCCCTTATCTCGGGGAAAAGCCAGGGGTTGCCCAGAGCCCCCCGGGCCAGCATTAGCCCGGCGCAGCCCGTTTCCTCCAGCCTGGCCAAGGCCTCTTGCCCTGACCAGATATCCCCGTTGCCGATGACGGGGATGTCGACGGCCTGGACAGTCTGGCGGATTATGCCCCAGTCAGCCTTGCCGCTGTAATACTGTTCCCGGCTGCGGCCATGGACAGTGATTGCCCCGGCGCCAGCCTGGGCCAGCCTTTTGGCCAGGGATGGGGCATTGAGTGAATTCTCATCCCAACCAGCTCTAATTTTTACGGTGACAGGTATGCTCACCTCTAGCGAGACCCGGCGGACTATCTCTTCCGCTAGCCGGGGGTTCTGCATCAAGGCGGCGCCTTCGCCGTTGCCGACAATTTTGGGCACGGGGCAGCCCATGTTGATGTCCACTAAGGCCGCACCTTTTGCTTGGGCTATTGCGGCGGCCGCGGCCATGACTTCGGGGGAGGAACCAAAAAGCTGGACCCCTACCGGAAATTCGCCTTCGATGTCCAGGAGCTTCCAGGTCTGGGGGTTCTTCTGATTGACCGCCTTGGCGCTAACCATTTCGGTACAGGCCAGGTCACAGCCCTGTTCTCTGGCTAACGCCCGAAAAGGCCTGTCCGTGACCCCCGCCATCGGCGCAAGTAAAAGAGGAGGGCTAGAGGCCCTGGCGTAAAAGACATTTAAAGAAAAGGGCTGCCTTTCACTCATGAGATCACCTATTTTCAAAAAGAATATATTAAAATCATTGCCAACCCTTAATTTTAGCCCTGGGAAGGATTTTACATTGGCGGAGTCGAAATCTATCCAGACACACTTGGGAGGGTAGACAATGCTAAAAAACCTTTTTTCCAATCCAGTTACCCGCACCTTCATCACCATGACCATTGCTCTTGTCGCCGTTCTAGGAGCTTTTTTTACTTTCGTCACCGCTCCGGAGACTTTTGGCAGCGCCGGCATAAAATTTGACGTGGACAAAGTGTGGTACTTTGCCGATTCTTGGAGCGTAGCCTACGATTACGCTAAAATAAGTTTTTCCCCCGGGACGCTGGTAATTCCCAGCTACCATCAAGGCAGGGTGATAGCGGTCCTACTCATCCCCCCCGAAGAACACCCCGGCGCCATCAGCATGTCCTTCCCCTCGGAATACAGGGGGGAGCTGCCGGAAACCATTGAGGACAGCCTGGAACAGACTCTGATACTGCTGGACTACACTGATTATACCCGAATACTGCAAGACTCGGGCAACACCATCCTCTTACGGGCGGATGAAATCCCGGCGGCCGACGTGCCCCAACAGTACCTTAAACTCCAGCTAGAACAGGGTTGCAGCTTGCTCACCAGCTACGATATTTTCGGCTTTACCAACAGGCTGCTGCCCACGGCGCAAACGGTCCTGCTGCGCCTGTGGGGCAGAGAAAATGGTGCCTTTACTTACTACGAGGACGCCCAAGTGGAGCTTACTGCACCGGACTTTAGCCTTAGCTTTACCCATCCGGAACTAGAAAAACAGTTTTATCCTCCCGCTGGGTACCAGGTCCGGGTTTTAATCTACATGGCCTTTTTGGCAATAGCGGCAATAAGCCTGATCTCCTTTATCGCCGGCGGACAAGAGAGCCCGGGCACGGAGGTAGAAGGGCAATATAACTTTTACCGCACCCTGGCCGTCCTTTTGGTCACACTTTTATATGCCGGAGCTCTGTCCGCCTTTGACAAAGCTTTCCGCCCATCCGCTTATATCACTGCCGCCCTGTGGGCCCTGCCCCTTTTGCCGGTAGCTTACTGGTCCCTGAGGACCCGGCTTAAACCCGGTTTTTTTGGCGTCACCAGCCGGGGTCTGGCGTCGGGCCTCATCGCCGCTCTTGCCGTATGCGCTTTGATCACCCTTGGCTCGACGTTTTCCTTGCCGGTGGGCTTGGTTTTTGACTTTTCTGTTTTCCTGCCCTTGGGGCTATCCCTGGTCTTTAGAGAGGCGGTGCTCCGTGGTTTTTGCCAGCGGGTTACCTCCCACTGGCTCCATCCCCTGGCCGGTTTTTTCCTCATTTCTTCTGCCTGGGCCCTGATTGCGGTCTACACCGGGCCCGGCCCGGCAGAGTTGCTGACCCTGGTTTCGGCCCTGGGCAAGTCCCTGCTAATCGGGTATATCTACCATTGCACCAATAACCTTTTCGCTCCCTGCCTGCTGGCGGTTTTACTGGAAGGAGCGCCGCTGTTCTTAGTTTTTTAGCCAGAATAAAAGAGGGGAGGCGACCGCCTCCCCTCTTTTTATTTTAAAACAGACCGGTGATGACTCCGTCGCTAGTGATGTCCATATTGCAGGCGGCAGGTCTTTTGGGCAGCCCCGGCATAGTCATGATATCGCCGGTTATGGCCACGACAAAGCCGGCCCCGGCCGATACCTTGACTTCCCGGACAGTCACCTTGAACCCGCTGGGACGGCCCAGGAGGGTGGGGTCATCGGAAAGGGAGTACTGGGTCTTGGCCATGCAAATAGGCATGTTGCCAAAGCCATTGGCTTCAAGAGACTTGATCGCCTTTTGTGCTTCCTTAGTGTACTCCACCCCGTCGGCCCCGTAGATTTCCCGGGCAATGGCGGTTATTTTTTGCTTAATGGGCAGATCCACCGGGTAGAGGGGCTGAAAATCCGCCTTTTCTTCTGCCAGGAGTTTGAGCAGAGCCTGGGCCAGGTCGATTCCTCCCTCCCCGCCCTTGGCCCACACTTCGGAAAGGGCCCAGGGTACGCCCATTTTAGCCGCAAGCTCGGAGACCAGGGCGACTTCAGCATCGGTGTCGGTGGGAAAGCGATTGATGGCGACCACCAGGGGAAGGCGGAATTTGCGGATGTTTTCCGCTTGTTTTTCCAAGTTGGCCATGCCCTGGCGCAGGGCGGCGAGGTCTTCATCGGCCAAGTTAGCCTTGAGAGCGCCGCCGTGTATTTTCAGGGCGCGAATGGTGGCGACAAGGACCACTGCATCGGGTTTTAAACCTGCCAGACGGCACTTGATATTGAAGAACTTTTCCGCTCCTAAGTCGGCGCCGAAACCAGCCTCAGTGAGGAGGTAGTCCCCCAGCTTGAGGCCAAGCCTGGTGGCGGCCACACTGTTGCAGCCGTGGGCAATATTGGCAAAGGGACCGCCATGGATAAAAGCAGGGCCGTTTTCCAAAGTCTGGACCAGGTTGGGCTTGATTGCGTCTTTTAAGAGCAGGGCCATAGCGCCGTGGGCTTCTAAATCCGCTGCGGTTACAGGTTCATTTTTCTGATTGTAAGCGACGACAATTTTGCCCAAGCGCTCCTTAAGATCGTCCAGGTCTGAAGCCAGGCAGAGGATGGCCATCACTTCCGAGGCCACGGTGATGTCAAAGCCGTCTTCCCGGGGGAACCCGTTGTTTCTACCCTTGAGGCCGATGACGGTATTTCTCAAGGCTCTCTCGTTCATGTCCATGGCCCGCTTAAACACGATGTTCCTGGGGTCGATGTCCAGGCGGTTGCCATGGTGCAGATGGTTGTCCAGCAGGGCGGCGAGAAGATTGTGGGCCGTGGTTATGGCGTGGATATCGCCGGTAAAGTGCAAGTTGATGTCCTCCATGGGCACCACTTGGGCGTAGCCGCCGCCGGCAGCGCCGCCCTTGACCCCCATACAGGGGCCCAGGGAGGGTTCCCGCAGGGCGGTGATGGCGTTCTTACCCAGTTTGCGCAGGGCCTGGGCCAACCCCACCAGGGTAGTGGACTTGCCTTCTCCGGCAGGAGTCGGGTTGATGGCGGTGACCAGAATCAGTTTGCCATCGGGTTTGTCCGCCAAGCGCCGGAGCGCCTCCGGGGTCACCTTGGCCTTGTACTTGCCAAAAAGCTCGATCTCGTCTTCCCGGAGTCCAATCCCCGCCGCAATTTCGGTGATGGGCTTCATCTTTGCCTCCTGGGCAATCTGGATGTCAGTCTTCAAAAGTATACCTCCTCGTTGTTTTTATCATAGGCAATCTTGCCCGATTTTACGACCTTCCAGGTATGGTTGACGCCAAAATGGTAGGGGAGGTAGGCTTCGTTATCCGCGTCAAATATGACCAGGTCCCCTTGCTTGCCCCTTTCAAGGCTGCCGATTATGTCCCCTCGCTTTAAGGCATGGGCGGCGTTTATAGTGACGGCGGCCAGAACTTGGGCGGGACTGAGCCCCAGTTTCAGACAGCCAAGGGTCATGATGAGCTGGATATTCTCCGTGGGACAGCTACCAGGATTGTAGTCCGTAGAAAGAGCGATTGCCACCCCGGCCTCCAACATCTGCCTGGCCGGAGCGTAACGGCTCATCAGGTTAAACGATGTTCCCGGCAGAAGGACAGCAATAGTTTCGGATAGGGCCAGCGCGGCGATTCCCTCCTCGTCGGCGCAGAGGAGGTGGTCGGCGGAAACGGCCCCTATTTTGGCCGCCAGTTGGGCCCCGCCGGTGGCGGCCAGTTCATCGGCGTGGAGCTTGGGTTGGAGCCCCAGTTTTTTGGCGGCCAGGAGGATGGCCTCGCTCTGCTCTAAGCTAAAGACGTGTTCTTCACAAAAAACGTCGCAAAAGCAAGCCAGGTCTTTCACCCTGGGCAGCATCTCTTCGATGATCAGAGCGACGAACCGGTCGCTTGCACCCCGGTATTGGTCGGGGATGGCATGGGCACCCATAAAGGTGGGGACCAAGTCGAGAGGCTGAAGTTCGTTTAGATGCCGGATGGCTTCTAGCATCATCACTTCATGCTCTGGGTCCAGGCCGTATCCGCTCTTGGCCTCTACGGTGGTGATACCATAGGACAACATGCGGCGCAGACTTTTTTTAGTCTGGGCAATCAGCGGGTCCCATCCGGCCTCCCGGAGACTTTGCACACTGCTGAGGATACCTCCGCCGGCCTTAAGTATTTCTATATAGGAAGCGCCCGCCAGGCGGAGGCTGTACTCCATCTCCCGGCTGCCATGATGGACGACATGGGTATGGCAGTCGACGAGGCCGGGGGCGACTAAACGGCCCCCGGCATCGATGATGTCGGCAGCGCTGGAATCGACCTGGTCTAGGACCTGGGTTGTCGGGCCAACGGCGAGGATTTTGTCGCCGACCAGGGCCACCGCCCCGTCTTCGACAAGACCCAGACGGCCAAAATCAGCGCCCCTTTGAGGGCGGTCGCTGAATCCGGCCAGGGTGGCGAGGCGGCCGTTAACGACCAGCAGCTCTGCTTTACTCTTCATCGGTCCACAGGCGGGTTTCCAAAACTTGACCAAGTTGAAATCCTTCCAGGCCCAGGTAGTAGTCGGCAGTCTGGACCAGTGCTTCTAGGGGCACAAGGCCGATAATTTCGCTGCCGACGATGCTGACTCCATACCGCCGAGCCTCGGCCCGGATCAGTTCAAAAACTCGGTAGAGGGGGGTCTCGCGGTAATTGACCATGTTCAGCGAAACCTGAACGATCCCCCGAGCTTCCAAGCTGACCCCCATGGCTTTAACCGCTTTGAGGCCGCCGCTGACATGGCGGACATTGCGAGCGATTTGGTTGGCGATTTCCAAATTATCGGTGCCCAAGTTGACGTTATAAGCCACCAGGGGCATTCTCGCCCCCACCGCCACAGCGCCGCTTTTGGCGTTAAATTGGGCGGGTCCGTAATCCGGCTGCCCCTCCGGCTTCAATAGCTTGTCGGGCAGGCCTTCGTACTGCCCCCGGCGCACGTCGGCCAGATTCCGGCGAGCAGGGGTCTTGGCGGCGTTTTCGTAAAGGTAGACCGGTATGTGAAGATGGTCGCCGATCTGCCGGCCCAAGCGATTGGCCAACTGGACCGCCTCTTCCATGCCGACGCCTTGGATGGGGATAAAGGGCACGACGTCAGTGGCCCCCATGCGGGGATGGGCCCCATGGTGGACAGCCATGTCGATGAGCTCGGAGGCTTTTTTGACAAGGGCAAAAGCCGCTTTTTCAACCCCGGCCAGGTCGCCGACAAAGGTTATTACCGAACGGTTGTGATCGGGGTCAGATGACCAGTCAAGAACTTTGACATTCTCTACTTGGCGGACGCTGTCCACTACTGCCTGAACAATTTCTGGCTTTTGGCCCTCGCTGATGTTGGGGACACACTGCACAATTTGGCGCAAAGGCTACACCTCCTCGAGCATGGGAATTTTGACTTTGTGGCGACGGGCGGCGGCAATGGCTTGCTCGTAGCCGGCGTCGGCATGGCGAACAATGCCCATACCGGGGTCGCTGGTCAGGACCCTTTCTAAACGCCATGCGGCGTCAGCGCTGCCGTCGGCCACCACCACCATGCCAGCGTGGATCGAGTAGCCAATGCCCACGCCCCCTCCATGGTGGACCGAAACCCAACTGGCCCCGTTCACGGCGTTGATCAGCGCATTGAGAATTGGCCAGTCGGCAATCGCGTCGCTGCCATCCCGCATGGCCTCGGTTTCCCGGTTGGGGGAGGCTACCGAACCGCAGTCCAGGTGGTCCCGGCCGATGACAATCGGTCCCTTGATTTTACCCGTTTTGACCAGTTCGTTGATGGCCAGGCCAAATCTCGCCCTTTCCCCGTATCCCAGCCAGCAGATTCGGGCAGGCAGTCCTTGGAAAGCCACTTGCTCCCGGGCCATGTTGATCCAGCGCCGGAGGTTTTCATCCGTGGGGAAGAGTTCTAGAACCAAGTCGTCAGTGACGGCAATATCGGCGGGATCGCCGGAGAGAGCGACCCAGCGGAAGGGCCCCCGCCCTTCGCAGAATTGGGGCCTGATGTAGGCGGGAACAAAGCCCGGGAAAGCAAAGGCGTCCTTTACTCCCTGTTTGAATGCGTTCTGCCTAATATTGTTGCCGTAGTCAAAAGTTATCGCTCCGGCTTTTTGCATATCCAGCATCGCCCGGACATGATCGGCCATGCTGGCCAGGGAGCGGGCGATATATTCCTTGGGCTGGGTCCCCCTGAGGGCGATTGCTTCTTCTAGAGTGAATCCGGCGGGGATGTACCCGCCCAAGGGGTCGTGCGCAGAAGTCTGGTCGGTCAGCAGGTCGGGGGTGATGCCCTGGCGAACCATTTCCGGCAGCACCTGGGCCGCATTGCCGATGAGCCCGATGGAGAGAGGGCGCCGTTCTTTCTGGGCTTTTTTGGCCAGGGCCATCGCCTCGTCCAGGGACTCGGTCAGGTGATTGCAGTAGCGGGTCTCCAAGCGGCGCTGGGCCCGCCGGGGATCCACTTCAATTATGATGGCCACACCGCCGTTCATAGTCACGGCCAGGGGCTGGGCGCCTCCCATGCCGCCCAAGCCGGCGCTGACGACTAGGCGGCCGGCCAGACTGCCGCCGAAGTGCTGGCGGCCGGCTTCGGCAAAAGTTTCGTACGTCCCCTGGAGGATGCCCTGGGTGCCGATGTATATCCAGCTTCCCGCCGTCATCTGGCCGAACATGGTCAGCCCCTTGGCCTCAAGGTCCCAGAAGTCCTCCCAAGTAGCCCAGGCGGGGACCAGCATGGAATTGGCTAAAAGCACCCGTGGGGCGAGGGTGTGGGTGCGAAAAACCCCCACGGGTTTTCCCGACTGGATCAAGAGGGTTTCGTCATTTTCAAGTTCTTTGAGGATGCGGATAATGGCGGCCAGGGCCTGGTGATTGCGGGCCGCCTTTCCCGTTCCCCCGTACACGACCAAGCGCTGGGGATCTTCGGCAACCTGGGGGTCCAGGTTGTTGAGCAGCATCCGCAGAGCCGCCTCCTGCTGCCAGCTCTTGCAGCTTAGCTCCCCCCCCCTGGGGGACCCTTTAAGTTCCATCACTTTAATCCTCCTCTTCAGATTTTGGTTATCTCCCCGGCACCAAGGAGCTGGGAGAGACGTTTTATATCCTGGGAATAAGAACGATCGGCGTCGATGAATTCAACCTGGGAACGAACCAAGTCATAGATCTTGCGGCTTCGCAGGCTGAGCAATTCCGGACCCCGGTAATCGATAGCCTGGCAGGCGGCAAGAAGCTCTATTGCCAGGACATCCCGCAGGTTTGCCCCGACAAGGCAGGCCTTATTGGCAGCGTTAGCCCCCATGCTGACATGGTCTTCCTGGTTGCCGGAAGAGGGGATTGAATCGACGCTGGCGGGATGGCAGAGGGTTTTATTTTCTGAGACCAGGGAAGCGGCCACATACTGGGCGATCATCAGGCCAGAGTTGAGCCCCCCCCGGCTGGTCAAGAAGGGCGGCAGTTCGCTGAGCTGGGGATTGACCAAGCGTTCAATCCTCCGTTCGGCGATATTGGCCAGTTCGGCCATGGCGATGGCGAGAAAGTCCAGGGCAAAGGCCAGGGGCTGGCCGTGGAAGTTGCCTCCGGAAATGACTTCTCCCTCTTGGGCAAAGACTAGGGGGTTATCGGTAGCCGAATTGATTTCAATTTCCAAGGTCCGGGCGACCCAGGCAAAGACATCGCGGCTAGCGCCGTGGACTTGGGGTATGCAGCGCAGAGAATAAGCGTCCTGGGTCCTCAGTTCACCGGGGCTTGTCACCAAGCGACTGCCCGCCAGGAATTTTAACATATTTTCGGCGCTGGCCCGTTGGCCCGGGTGGGGCCGGGCATTTTGCACCAGGGGAGAAAAAGCGGCGGGAATGCCCCGGAGGGCCTGAAAGGTCAAGGAGGCAACGGCATCGGCCTCTTCGGCTAGGTCCCGGGCTTGGCCCA
Source organism: Firmicutes bacterium UBA4975 (assembly GCA_002397155.1). GTDB lineage: Bacteria > Bacillota > Proteinivoracia > UBA4975 > UBA4975 > UBA4975. The sequence goes on from DGZR01000082.1 coordinate 13,243, forward strand.
AGCAGAGGATCCCCCGCGCCGACATGAACTGGGTGCCGTTGATCAGGGCCAGGCCCTCTTTTGCCTCCAGGACAATCGGAGAGAGACCGGCCGCGGCCAACCCTTGTTCGGCGGGGATTACTTCCCCATCCTTTCCCCAGGCCTGCCCTTCGCCGACTAAGAAAAGAGCCATATGGGCCAAGGGGACCAAGTCGCCGCTGGCACCCAGGGAGCCCTTGCTGGGTATGACCGGCAGCACATCCCGATTTAGGCAGTCCAGCAGGAGCTGGACCAACCGAGCCCGAGCCCCCGAATAGCCCAGGGCCAGGGCATTAGCCCGGAGGAGCATGAGGGCCCGGGTTTCCTGCTGGGACAGGGGTTCTCCCACCCCGCAGGCGTGGCTGCGGACCAGGTTAAGCTGCAGTTGGTTAGTGTCGGCGGGATCAATGACCACATCGCTGAAGCGGCCGAAACCCGTCGTTATTCCATAGACTAGTTCATGGCGGGAGATCAGCGTTTCCACATAAGCCCGCCCTTTTTCCATCGCTTTCAAAGCCTCCGGTGAAAGTTCGACGGGTTTGCCCTGGGCCACCGCCAAGACCTCTTCTACGGATATCTTGCCATCTATGAGTACATTCAATTTCCTTTCCCCCTTTAGCACAGTCCAGAAAAAAGTAAAGAGAGTTGGTCATGGTAAAACTTAAAAAAAGACCAACCCCCTTTCCCCAGGAGCATCATTCCTATTCAAGTATACTGAAGAGGTAAACCTCTTGTCAAACCTGGGCGAGGGGCTTTCCGCCCTTGCCCACCCCGACGATGCGGACGAATTCGTCGGCATCAAGAGTTTCTTTTTTCAGTACAGCTTGGGCGACGGCGTGGAGCTTGTCGATATTGTCAGAAAGCAGCTTTTCCGTGCGGCGAAAACTTTCGTCCACCAGGCGCTTGGATTCTCGGTCGATGGCCGAGGCCACTTCTTCGCTGAAATCCCGCTCTCGTCCCAGGTCACGGCCCAGGAAAACCTGGTGCTGTTTGCGACCAAATGTCAGGGGTCCCAGCTCGTCGCTCATGCCGAATTCCATGATCATCTGGCGGGACAGAGCGGTGACCCGCTCCAAATCGTTCTGGGCGCCGGTGCTGATCTCGTTGAGGACCAGTTTTTCGGCGACCCGGCCCCCCAGAGCATAACAGATCTTATCCAGCAGCTCGCTCTTGGTGGCAAAGTAGCGATCCTCTTCGGGCAGGGCCAGGGTAAAGCCCCCTGAACGCCCTCTGGGAATGACTGTTACTTTGTGGACGGGGTCGGTCTTTTCCAGTAGATGGGAAACCAAGGCGTGACCGGCTTCATGGTAAGCGACCAGTTTATTTTCATCTTCGGAACGCAGCCTGGTTTTTTTCTCCGGTCCGGCTATTACCCGGTCGATGGCGTCCTCCAGCTCATTCATGGTGACGACGCTGAGGCTGCGGCGGGCGGCCAAAAGAGCCGCTTCGTTGATCAGGTTTTCTAAGTCCGCCCCGGTGAAGCCGGGAGTGCGTCGAGCGAGGATGCTCAGTTCTACGTTGGCGTCCAGCGGACGGGTGCGGGCATGGACTTTGAGGATCTCCTCCCGGCCCTTGACATCGGGCAGGTCAACGGTGATCTGACGGTCGAAACGCCCCGGCCTCAAGAGAGCCGGGTCCAAAATGTCCGGCCTGTTAGTGGCGGCAATTATGATAATTCCCTCGTGAGGGCCAAAGCCATCCATCTCCACCAGGAGCTGATTCAGTGTCTGTTCCCGCTCGTCATGGCCGCCACCCAGGCCGGCACCCCGCTGGCGGCCGACGGCATCGATTTCGTCGATAAAGATGATACATGGTGAGTGCCGTTTTGCCTGATCAAACAAGTCCCTCACCCGAGAAGCGCCGACACCCACAAACATCTCGACAAAGTCAGAACCGCTTATGCTGAAAAACGGCACCCCCGCTTCCCCGGCAATGGCCCGGGCCAGCAGGGTCTTGCCAGTCCCCGGCGCGCCATAGAGGAGAACCCCCTTGGGTATCCGCGCGCCCAGTTGCAAAAAGCGACGGGGTGAACGGAGAAATTCGACTATTTCCTCAAGTTCCTCCTTGGCCTCGTCGATGCCAGCCACATCGGCAAAAGTGACTTTTTGCCGGGTCTCCTGATGAAGTTTTGCCCGGCTTTTGCCAAAATTCATCACCCGGCTGCCACCGCCTTGGGCTTGCTGCATAAAAACGAAAAAAACCAAAATAAGCAGCAGCATTGGCGCCCAGCTCAAGAGGGACAACCAAAAACTGCCTTGGTTGGGGTTTTCAGTTTCGACCTTTATGCCCAACTGGGCAAGGCGATCAGCGGTGGCCGCGGGGTCAAGAACAACAGCCGTAAAGGCCGTTTTATCCACCAGTTGGCCCTTGACGGAGAAGTTGCTGATTTTGGCTGAGGCGATTTTCTTGGTCTCCATTAAATTGACAAATTCATCGTAAGTCAATTCCCTTTTTTCTTGAGCGGGAATGCTTCCCCAGCCGCTTTTTATCACGGCTACTGCGATGAGAACGATAAAGATAAAGATGATGATCTTGCGGTAATTGTTCAAGGGCATCCGCCTCCTCCCAAAAGCCAATTTATTGTATCACAGCCACCAAGCGCAAACAACCTGGACAACTATTGGTATGCTTCGGGTTTTAAGACCCCGATAAACGACAGATTTCGGTATATCTCACAGTAGTCCAGGCCATAGCCGATGACGAATTTATCCGGTATCTCGAACCCGCAGTAATCGGGTTTAAACTGAACCCGTCGCCGGGACGGCTTATCCAAAAGGGTGCAGACCTTTATGCTAGCGGGTTTGCGGGACTTCAGGTTTTCGACCAGGTAATTGAGGGTGAGTCCGGTGTCGATAATGTCTTCGACGATTAAGATATGCCGCCCCTCAATGCTGGTTTCCAGGTCCTTTAAGATGCGCACAACTCCCGAAGATTTAGTGGATACTCCATAGCTTGAAACCGCCATAAAGTCGACTTCTAATGGAATGTCCATGGCTCGGGCTAAGTCGGCGACAAAAATAAGGGCGCCCTTGAGGACGCAGACAAGAAGCGGCCTTAGTTCGGCGTAGTCCTCCGCCAGTTTTTTACCCAGTTCCTTGACCCGTGCCTCGATACTTTCACCGCTGAGCAAGACTTCAGCCAAGTCCTCCCCGGCATATCCATTCATCTAACTCTCCCCCAGTCGTAGAATATTTATATAAACCGGCATTTTGCTCGGTCCCGGCTGGCTAAAGCGTTGGTCCCGGGCCAGGCCGGCTACCCAAAAGATCTCGTCCCCGCAGCGAAAAACCGGATACTGGTCCCGAAGCCAGCGGGGAATTTTACAATCGATCATGTGCTCTTTTAATTTTTTGCCGCCGCCGGAAAGATACAGGTAGTCTCCGGGCCGTCTTGAACTTACTGTAATTGGAATTCCTTCGGGAAGCCAAAAGGGATGGCAGCCCGGGAGGGGGTCGGTAGAGGCTCTCACCAGCAAGTCGCCGACTTTTTCGGTCCCGGGAACGGGCACCAGCCTGGAGGGAATTCTGCCTGTCGGGGACGCTCCGCCGATGGCGATGCCATCACTTAGACGGTAAGCCCGCCATCCTCCAGGTAGGTCAACCACCGCCCCGGTTTTGCTGGTCAAGAGGGCGAGAACGGCCTTGACGTGCTTGACCCCCGCTAAAGGGGGGAGCAGGGTGAGGACGACATGGTTTTGCAGGGCCGGTTCCAAGCGGGCCAGACCGGAGGCAGAAAGTGCCCGAGGGGCAAAGGGAAGGGGGCTGGAAATCGCCAAGGCTGAAATGGCCTCTTTGGCCATACCCTCCAGCAGCCCCTGGTCTCCCCGCAAGATCTCCATAGTGTTCAAAAGAACCTGGTTGAATCCGGGGTTGAGGGCCAGCAATTGGGGCAGCAGCTTGTGCCGAATGTAGTTGCGTTGGTAGGACAGGCTTTCATTGGTGGCGTCCGTCCGCCAGGCTAGATCATTGGCCCGGCAGTACGCCTCGATCGTAGCCCGGGAAATCGCGAGCAGGGGCCGTACCAACTCTACCGCCTCGGTAAAGGGTCTGGCGGCGGGAATACCCAAGAGGCCCCGTCCGCCGCTGCCCCGAAGGAGATTGATAAAAAAAGTCTCTACCTGGTCATCGGCGTGGTGAGCAGTGGCCAGTTTATTGGCGCCAAAATATTCGCACGCCCGGGCAAGGGCCCGATAGCGCTGGCGACGGGCGATGCTCTCGAGAGATTGGGCTTTTTCTCGCCGGACATCCACCCGGGTGATATAGCGGGGCAAGCCCATTTGCCGGGCCCAGGCACAGACAAACCTGGCGTCGGCCTCCGCCTCCTCGCCCCGAAGCTGGTGATTGACGTGGGCAATAAAGAGTTTTGCTCCGCACCGAGAGACCCCCCGGCTGAGAGCATGGGCTAGGCACATAGAATCAGCGCCGCCGGAAACTGCGGCGACAATTCGGTCTCCCGGCTCTAAAACCCGGCTGCATAAGTTTAAAATCGGGTCCATCATTATAATACCACCTAGAATCAATTGGACAAAGGGGTTAGTCTAAGTTTTTCGCCAAGAGAGACAAATATCCTTCCAAAAGAACCCTAAAAATCGCGATACCCCGCATTTTTGCGGGGTATGCGGGTACTACACGGCTTGATTCCAACAGGCGCTGTTCCCGGCTTCTTGAACCCTTATCACCAGGACGGTGGCGTCATCGGCAAAACACGGCCCCGCCCTATCAGCCCGGTTCAGCAGTTGTCGGGCCATGGCCGGGGCGGCCATGTTGCCCATTCCTTTCAACTGATCGGCCAGCCAACCCTCCCCGCGGCCGTCCACCATGCCATCGGACACCATGACCAAGTAATCGCCGGGACGAATGGGACGAACAACCTGGCGGGGCTCTATGCCGGGGACGATACCTATGGGCAGCCCGGCCCCGGCAATCTCCTCGACTCCGCCACCATTTTTCAGAAAGCTGGGGGCGGCGCCTGTCTTGTAAATGTCCACCTGCCCCCTGATTATGTCTACAACCGCCAAGTCGAGGGTGGCGAAACGCTCCTTGCCCCGCAGGGCCAAAAGAGAATTTATCGCTTTAATCGCTGTCTCCGCAGAAAATCCAGCCTCCAGCATATCCCTTGCCAGGGACAAAGCCTGGTCGCTCTCTGCCCGGGCACCGCCTCCCTTGCCCATGCCATCGCTGAGCAGGTAGGCGTGCTTGCCCGAGCCAGCCTCCAGGTGGTAAAAACAGTCGCCGCTGACCTCATCCTTGGCCGACTGGGCCACGCCAAACTGCAGGGAATACTTGATCGGGATGGCAAAGGTCAGTTTATTTACACCTCCTGTCGGCACATTCTCCGTTAGCTGCAGAGGCTGGGCCAAAACATCGGAGACCATCGCCTGGATAGCGCCCAGGGGATTCTCGCCGGCGGGAACCTTGGCCCGCATACTTACCTGGGGCACATTTCGTTCCGTTCCAACTACCGAGAGGTCAAGGACCTCTACCCCCCAATTGAGCAAGCGCTTCACCAGTTCATCTTCCAAGTCCTGCCGACAGTTGACGTCAAGCCTGATCTGCCTGGAAAGACCGGCAAGGACGTCCGCCACTCCCCGCAACTGCCCCGATACCACATCCCGGCATTCATTGACTTTTGCCGCCCAGTGCCGTTCACTGGCAAACTGCTGGTAAAGGCTTTCCGCCTGCCTGAGCAAGAACTCGATGTTGTGGCAACGCCTGGCCAAAAGGCCGTCAAAGCCCGAGCCCCCTTCCCCGGGCTGAGTTAGGTAATCCATCAATTGACTGTAAGTGCTGTACAGCTCTTTTTCCCAACACCGCTTGTAATTGACACAACCGGTGCACACCGAAGACGAAAGATGATCAAAAAACCTGGACATCTGCAGGTGATTTCCCGCTACTCCTTGGACCCCGCTGGTATTGCGAAATGAATCGGACAGGCGGGAAAAAATCAGGGTAATTTTTTGCAGTTTCAAGACCATGGCTCGACGCAGGCGGCCCTGGTACTCCCAGGCCCATTCCCCATTTTGGTTGATCAAGAGGCGTCGGACCTTTTCCCGCAACTTGGCGGGAGTGAGCAAAAAGAGGAGTCCCGCCCCGGCTAAGTCGGCCAACCCCAGGGCGAGTGCCGGGTAACCACCGTACACCAGCATGGCCAAGTTCCCAACGGCAAACCCGGACAGGACTCCCCAGCGGCCCCAGTGGTTAAATACCCCGGCCAGCAGACCTGCCGCCCCGAGGGCGGCGACAGCGACGGCGGGGTAGACATGGCCATAACCGGCCAGGATTCCTGCCGTTATACCAGCGCAGGCACCCGCTCCGCTACCTCCCGCAGCAGCCGCTGTCAGTATAAGCCAGCCGACGATGATCGCCAAGGGGGTGAAAGGACCGATCTTGATCCCGGTGATGCTGGTCAGGGCCACCATGACTGTCACCACCAACGCCAAGTAGCGTTCAGTGTTTTCTTCATGGACGGGGATATCCTGCCCCAGTGCCCCGGCCGCTTGGCTGAAAATGAGGGCCCCCGTGCCCGCCAGACTCAATTCAATGAGCAAGAGCATCCAGTCATAGCCCATCGTAAGCCCGGCAATCGTGGGTATGCGGTAAGCGAGCTGACCCCCTATGGCTAACAGGGCCAGGCCTTTGGCCGTAAGGGTAGGTGCCCTAATCCGAATGAAGAGAATTGGTGCCAGGGGAAGAAGGAGCCACAGCAGCTCTCCCCGGCCCGCCGAGAGGAATCCCAGAACGGCACTTAAGCTGACCCAGAGGGGACTGAAGGGAACAGCGACGGCAAAAAACGGGATGGCAAAAGGCCTGAGCCCTTCCCCGATCACTACCCTGGCAAGTAAGGCGGTCATTATCGATATGATTAGGGTGCGCCTGGGTATGAGCTTGTCCAGGATAGAGGCGAAAGAAGAGGTGAGCGGCATACTCTCCTTGTTGAGCATTGATGACCCCCCTTTTTTGAGAAAACGGTAGGGTCATTATACATCGGGTCAAGGGGCGTATTTTGTTAATTTGTGCAGGCAAAGCACAAGTTTTTCCATGGGGTTACGACATAAAAAAACAAAAAAGCCCTGCCGGGCTCTAAAAGTAGTGGTGGGCGAAACAGGGCTCGAACCTGTGACCCCCTGCTTGTAAGGCAGGTGCTCTCCCAGCTGAGCTATTCACCCATGTGGTTGCGGGGGCAGGATTTGAA
>DGZR01000082.1:20656-24883 GCA_002397155.1 Firmicutes bacterium UBA4975
TGAGCCCGACGAGCTACCAGCTGCTCCACCCCGCGCCGTATGGTCTATTCTATCCCACAAAAAGAAAAGTGTCAAGGGAAGGCATGAATTACCAGGCCCTCCGCCCGCCCCGGCCCCCCCGTTTATTGTCAGTTTTGCGGCGAAGGTCGGTTTGCCGTTCTTCACTTTCTTTGATGAACCGAGAAAGCCTGTCTTCGAAAACCTTTTGGATATGCCTCTGGCTTTCGTTGGCGGCGCGGATGGACAATCCTATTTTGCCCTCCGAAATAGAGATGATCTTGACTTTGACTTGCTGATTAAGCTGCAGGTAGTCTTTGATGTCGCGGACATAACTGTCGGCAACCTCGGAAATGTGGACTAGTCCCGTCGCCTTATTGGGCAATAAGACAAAGGCGCCAAAGTTTGTTATGCCCGTTACTTCTCCTGTCAATACCTGCCCCACCTGAAGAGATGACATCCCTGAAAAATTCCTCCCCTGTATATTTTGCGAAAAAACCGATCCGGATCTACTCCAGTGGCAAAATATAGATGATTTCACCATCTCGGACCAAGCCCAGCTCTTTTCGAGCCAAGCCCTCGAGGTACTCCGGGTCAGACTCAATCAGTCCGACCTGTTCTTTGAGCAGCTCATTTTCAGCGGCGTACTTATTGACTTCCGCCGAGAGTTCTGCCTGACGTCGGGCCAAATTGCGCATAGAGAGCTGCTGATTAACCATTATAACACAAAAATAAAACAAGAAAGCAAGGAAAAGCATGGAAAACCATTTGCCCTTGCGGGTGAAATCCACTTTTTTTACCTTGCCGGGCACTTAAACCACCCCCAAACGTTTTATAGTTCTACGCGGCGGGTGGTATCTCCTGCCCCGGAGCTTTTATTTCTCGGCATTTTTCCAGGGCGGCAGCAATCAGGAATATAAGAAACAGACTTACCCTATCCAGGATGATAGCGGCAAAGCGTAAAGGCAGGAGCAAGGGCGCCAAGACCCGGGCTAGGACCGCAGCGGCTTTAAGGCTGACCCTGTAGACCCAGGCAAAGAATCTGAGAGCCAAGGGGCTGAAGTAGCGAAAGTAGACAAATACCCCCAAGGCTAAACTGGCGAAGGCGTACAGGCGAATTTCCAAAAAGTTGAGGTTGAAAAGGACGATAAAGACGAGGCAAAGGGCAGCCGCCCAAAAGAGTATATCAAGAGCAGCCACTAAGATTTTGGCCCGGCGGCGGCTGACCAGCCGGAGCATGTCCCCCCACAGCCCCAGGGCAAAGCCGAGACCGAGCATTTCCAAAAAGATGAGGGCCTGAGCCGCTAGTGCCATTCTTTCCCCCCTTTATTTAAATATCTTTTCGAAAACGCTGCGCCGCCGGGAAGCCCTTTCTCCGCTGTAGCGGATTTCGGTAAGGAGCCCCACAATTTCTACAATCCCTTTTTCTAAATTCAGGTTGTGCATGTCCAGTCCTTCCCCCTTTATCTCGAGCAATCCCTGGCTGGTCTCCAAGGTGATCTCATCGGGGTTAAAGCTTTCAACCCGAGTGACGCCGGTTAGCTCCATCTGTTCTTGATTGAGCAAAACCAGTTTGTGTTCGGTGCCGGCCATTTTTGTCTCGGCCATTGGTCCACCCCCTTTTAGTGCAATTATATGCGGAGGCGTCCGAATTAGAATAAGCCGGGGCGATGCCCCGGCCGGTCAATCCCACAGTTTTTCTATTTCCACTCCCGGAAAAAAAGCCTTGGTTATCTCTTCGGCGGATCGCCCTTTTTCTGCCCACCCCTTGGCGCCCCACTGACACAGACCCACTCCGTGGCCGTACCCCCGGCCGGAAAATTTGACTTCATTGCCGGTGACAACCGGTGTGTCCACCCAAGTCGAACGCATTTCTGTGCTGCCCAAGGCCAGCCTGAGCTCGGGGGCGGATACGGTGACGCCGCCGACTGAGAATTCTACTGCCCGGCCATTTTCCGACTTGGTTATCTCTATGCTGGTAAAGTCCCCGGGATCTTCCTTAGCCGCTGTAGTGACCGCTTCCCGCACTTTGGCTTTGGCAAAGGTCTTAGTCCAAAACTCGATGTCCTTATCCACATATTCCCGGCAGGGATTTTCTACCGGCCTCAAGTATTCTGGAGGCTCGCCCTGATAGTTGAGACCTGCAGCCGGCGTGGCCGTTATTCCCCCACAGTAGGCATGAAACCAACCCCGCACAAATTCACCATTGTAGGTGGCCACCAGGCCCCTGGTTTCTTTTACCGCCTGACGGACATTATCATTGATTCTAGCAGGATCATAAGCCTGGAACTCCTGAATGTCCGTGGAAGCATGGGCGTCCCGGTCGGGCAGGGTCCCCTGTTCGGCGATTCTCTGCAAAGTGAAGGTTCGGGCCTCGATGGCCTGGGCGGCTAAAGCCTGCCGTGGCCAGTCGGGGTCCATTTCTGCTGCCACCACCCCTTGAATATACTCTTCTATGGCCATGCTGACTACCTTGTCCTCATCGGCCAGGTACACCTTTAGTTTGGGCTCTTTATTCTTCCCCTGGGATATTTCTTCGGGGATTTCAACCTTTTTGGCCGGACTATCTTTTTCTTGTTGCTTGCAGCCTCCCGCGGTGCCGACAACCAGGGCAAGAACTAGAATTATCCCCAATATGCGTCCCATCAATCTGCCTCCCGTCATTGATCTGCTAATAGCTTTAGACGGGAAAGGGCCGATTATACAAAAACAAGGCCCACCGCAGTGAGCCTCCCGGATTTACTTTACTTGTTCCTTGAAACTCTTACCAGCCTTGAAAACGGGGACGTTGGTCTCGGGAATCTTTATCTGCTCGCCCGTGCTGGGATTGCGGCCAATTTTCGCTGCCCGCGCCCTCTTTTCAAAAGTGCCGAAGCCGATAATCTGGACTTTTTCGCCCTTGGCGACGGTATCCATTATGCCCTCAAGAACCGCGTTAACCGCCTTTTCGCTGTCCTTCTTCGTGAAGGAAGTGTTCTCAGCAACCAGTTGAATGAGATCAGTCTTATTCATTATAAACCTCCCGTTGTTATTTGGAAATAAGATATGCCATAATTATTCTCCATCAATTGCCAAACTCCTGCCTGTCTTGGCTTGGTTTCGCAAAATATCCTCGTGTTTCCGCCTCCAGGCAGCGTTTTTCCGCCACAGCTTGACGCACCAAGTCCACCAGTTTCCGCAACAGGGGGTCTTGTACTTTATCGTCCTCAATTTTGTCCGCCATTTTTTCTACCAAGAGCAATCCGGGCAGGGGGGGCGGCGAGCTATTTCGCCCTTGGTCATCCTTTTCCTCTTTTTTAACCTTAGCCCATAGGCGACTGACCTCATCAGGGGTCCGGGCCTCCTCGCCGCCAAAAATATGGGGATGGCGGCGGATCAGTTTTTCCGTGATGGACTGGACCACGCTGCCAAAGTCAAAGAGACCTTGTTCTGAGGCCACCTGACAGTGAAAAACTATTTGCAATAACAAGTCTCCCAATTCTTCACAGATTTTATACCCCTCGCCCTGAGCCACAGCCTCGGCGACTTCGTAGGCTTCCTCCAAAGTATGGGGAACCAAGCTCGTATTGGTCTGGGCCCGGTCCCAGGGACAGCCAGCCGGAGAGCGCAGGTAGTCCATGATCTCCAGTAAAACATCCAAGTCGCGAGAAGGCCTAAATTCCTTGGTCATAGCTACTTTAGCAGGCGGAACCGAGAGAGCAGGTCCGCCAGCTTAGGACCGATTTTGGGGATGGGTTCAAGCTCGGCCCGGGTGAGGGTGCCGGTCAACAACGTAGCGACGGCATAAACCCCGATGCCCAACCCGACAGACATGAGGACCGAAAGGCCGTTTAGGGAAAAGGCGCTCCCCCGGGAACCGAGTATTGCCCGGGCCAGCTTTTCAAACTGAGGATGGATAAAGAACAAGCTCACCCCCATGAGGACGGCATTGAAAAAGGGCTTGATGAAGCCATCATAGAAGGAAACTCCCAAGCCCACCAGCTTCCGGATTGAACGCAAGTTGAAAAATGCGGCTAGGGCAAAAGCGACGATGGTGCCCGCCGCGGGGGCCAAGATATTTATCGCGGGGATAGGAGTAAAGTAGTAATTAATCACTATTTTGGCCAAAAGGCCGTATAGCATATGGACGATGGGCAGGTAGGTCTTGCCCAGTCCCTGAAGAACAGGGGTCGTAGTGTGATTGAGGATTATGAATACGGCAGAAAAAGCAGCGACGGACAGGGGGCGGGC
>DGZR01000082.1:25157-29591 GCA_002397155.1 Firmicutes bacterium UBA4975
ATAATCTGGCCCACCCGAACGGACAAATTGCTCAGGCGGCTGATGAGATCGTACTGCTTGTGGGCATAAGCCTCGGCGATTGCCGGCAAGAGGGAAGCGCCCAGCCCCAGGGTGAAGATTGTGGGGACATTGACCAGGGACATGGCGGCCCCGGAAAAAATACCCAACATGCCCAGGGCGGCTTTTTCGCTAAAGCCCCCGGCCTGGAGCCGGGGTAAGATCAGGCTGGAGTCCACCATGTTGACAATCGGCACGATGACGCTGCCCACCGTGATTGGCAGGGCCAGGGCAAAGATCTCCTTTAATACCTGCTTGGTCGGAGCCAGGGCATTGTTGGTCCCTCGGGCGGCCAGGCTGGCGTACTCGGGACCGGTGCGCAAGTAGTAGAATAAAAGGAGGAAAAAACCCGCGGCGGCGCCGGTGACCGAGCCAAAGGCAGCGCCGGCGGCACCCAGCTCCAAGCTGTAATTCATCAGAAGAATCGCCAAGAGAAAAATAGTAGCCACCCGGACCAGTTGTTCTACCACCGAGGCGGCGGCGGAAGGACCCATGCGCTGCTGCCCCTGGAAAAACCCCCGGAAAGCCGACTTTACCGCATAAAAAACGATGGAAGGGGCGATTGCCAGCATGGGGTACAGCGTCCGCGGCACTTTTAAGACTTTGCTAGTGTAGTAGGGGGTGGCGAAAACCAAGATGCCGGTCACGATCAGGCCAGAGGCGAGCATCATAGACCGGGCGACCCGGAAGACCTGGCGGGCCCCATCGTAATTATCCAGGGCGATTTTTTCTGACACCAGCTTGGACACGGCCAGGGGAACCCCGGCGGTGGAAATTGACAACATCGTGGCGTAAAAGGGATACACGGCCATAAAGAGTCCCATGCCCTCTTCGCCCAGAATCCGCAGCAGGGGTATGCGGTAGACCGCGCCCAGGATTTTGACGATGATGTTGGCAATGGTCAAAATCAATGCACCTTTAAGGAATTTGCTCCCTTCCTGCATGGGCCTCTCTCCTCTCCCATAGGGCTTAATTATAGCAGACTTGCCGAAAATTGCCACAAAAAAAGGGACCCGAGTCCCTTTCCTTATTGAGCCATCTGTTTAGCGAGAAACTTGGCCGCCGTCTCGGTCAGCTTGACCTCCATTTCTCCCATCTTGACGCTTGGTTCCCGAGAGCAGAGGATTACCGCACCGATGGGGTCTCCCCCGGAAATAATCGGGGCGATGACCTCGGCAGTAAACTTGCAGTCCTCATCATCGGCCAAGCAGCTCAGGCACTCTTTTTGGCTGCCCGGTTTATCGATTTTAACTGTTTTCCGCTCTTCCATGGCCATTTCCACCGCCGGGCCCACCGTTTTATTGAGAAACTCCTTTTTCGGCGCCCCTGACACGGCGATGATCATATCGCGGTCAGCGATGCAAGATATATGTCCTAATGATTCATAAAGGGAATCGGCGTATTCTTTCGCAAAATCCCCCAGTTCACCGATCGGGGAGTACTTCTTTAAAATTACCTCGCCATCACGGTCGACAAAGATCTCTAACGGGTCACCTTCACGTATCTTCAAGGTCCGGCGTATTTCTTTGGGTATGACAACACGCCCAAGGTCGTCAATTCGTCTAACAATGCCCGTGGCTTTCACCGTCTTGCCTCCTTACAGTCAGTCTTTATGTCCCGGTCATTGCTAGTATATATCGGTTCGAAAGTATTTATTCATTTTTTACCATTAAAAGAAGGCAAGCAAAAATCCCCCAGATTTCTCCGAGGGATTTATTGGCTCTAGTCAGCCAAAAGCTTCAAGACTACGTCGTAGTTCAAGGGCTGATAAACTTGAAACCTGGGTTTTTGTTCCTTACTGAAAGAGAGTCATCATTTAAAATTCGTAGTAATTTGGGCCTTTTCCGTGAGTTCCAAGAGCAAGGCCTCAACCAAGCGGTTTCCTTCGTTCTTGAGCAGGGTGGAGGAGATCTGCGCCTTGATGGTCTCATCCAGCTCATAGTGCCCGGCAGGTTGGATTTCAAGGACTTCGAGAATATGCCAGCCGTATCTCGATTCTACCGGCTGGGAAACCACATTGAGCTCCAGGGAGAAGGCTTCCTCGCCAAAGGACTCCACCACATCGTCTTTTTCAATAAAGCCGATCTCTCCTCCCTCTTTGGCGCTGCTGTCCTGGGAGTACTCCTGGGCCAGTTGGGCAAAGTCCTCGCCGGTAGTAAGTCGATTGTACAGATTGTCGGCCAGTTCCTTGGTCTTTTGGGCAACATCCTCTTCGTCTTCGGGAAAATTGTCTTTATTCACGAGGATATGGCGGACGTTTCGCAGTTCGCCGTGGGCGTAGACAGAGTCCTTTTTTTCTTTGTAGTAGGTCTCGATGGCCAGGTCGTCGGGCTCCGGTGCTTTCTCCCGCTCAGCCTCGATCATGGCGTTGATTACTTGGTATTCGCCAATCAGTGCCAAAATCCACTTTTCACTCAGGCCCAGCTCCTGCAAACGGGTGAGAAAGACTACCCGGGAATTCCCAAACAAGTCTTGGCTAAGGACCTGGGTGCGAAAATTATCGTATTCTTTTTGAGCAGCTTCGGGATCAACGGCAAAACCCCGTTTTTCGGCTTCCGCCAGGTATACTTGCCTGTCGATCATGTCAGCCAAGACCTGCTTTTGTTCGTCCCGGGAGAGCTCTAATCCAGGCTGAGAAAGGCGAAGAAAGTTCTCATAGGACTGGTATGCCTCCCGAGTTATCTCCTTGCCGTCGACGACCGCATAAACCGATGGTCCATTTTGAGCACAGCCGGGCAGAAACAAGGCCGCAACCAAGAGTAAAACCACCGTAATTCTATATTGGCTGGCCACTAAAACACCCCTTTCACCCTGAGATTTTATCAAATTTATCGCTTCGGCTCAATGGCAGTTTTCATTGTTTGAAAGCAGCGCCACCAATTCGGCCAGGACGTTGGCCTTGTCGGTAGAGAGACTGACTGTCAAAATCCGGTTCGCTTCTCTAAAGTCAAACTTGCCCCGCTCACGGAGCCAGGCTCGCTGCAGGTCGTCCCGGGGCGGACCCTTACCCGGTAAAAAGGTCAGGACGACCTTTTCCTCGCCGGTTAGCTGTTCGACATTCCAGGAAATCGACCTGATCGCCAGAGCGCTGGCCAGGGTCCTGGCCCGGCCCACCTGCAAAAGACCGGCGAGGGGGAGGGGCAGACTGCCAAACCTGTCGACGAGCTCTTCCTGTATATCGTCGATATCCGCCGGAGATTTGGCGTCTTTAATCCGCCGGTAGACGTAGATCTTTTCCTGTTCCGGCAGGTAGCCGCTGGGGATGAAAGCGTCGACGGGCAGTTCAATGCTTACCTCCGGTTCCCCTTGTTCTTGGACCGGTTCATTGGCCAACTGGCGGACTTGCTGTTCCAAGAGCTGGCAATACAGGTCAAAGCCCACAGCGGCGATGTACCCGTGCTGTTCGGGTCCCAAGATGTTGCCCGTGCCCCGGATTTCCATGTCCCGCAGGGACAATTTGTACCCGGCCCCCAGTTCGGTAAATTCCTTAATGGCGCTCAGGCGCTTTTGCGATTTTTCCGTCAGGGCCCGATCCCGGCGGTAAGTGAAGTAGGCGTAAGCCAACCTGCGCCCCCGCCCCACCCGGCCCCTGAGTTGGTAGAGCTGGGAAAGCCCCAGCCGGTCGGCATCATGGACAATTACCGTGTTGACGTTGGGAATATCCAGCCCGTTTTCAATTATAGTCGTGCTCAGCAGTACCTGGAAGCGCCCCTCGTAAAAGTCCAGCATTGTCCTCTCAAGGAGAGTATCCGCCATTTGCCCATGGACCATGCCGATGCTCACCTCGGGCAGAAGGCGGCGGAGCCGGGAGGCCTGGGCTTCGATGCCCTGAACCCGGTTGAAGATGATGTAAACCTGGCCGCCCCGGTCCAGTTCCCGGCGCACTGCCGTCACCACCAACTGGTCGGAAAGCTCCATGACATAAGTCTGCACGGGAAAACGCCCTTCAGGCGGGGTATTGATCACGCTTAAATCCCTGATGCCCAGCATAGCCATGTGCAGGGTGCGGGGAATGGGGGTGGCGGTCATAGTCAAAATGTCCACATTGGTTTTTACCTGCTTGATTCTCTCCTTGTGTTCAACGCCGAAGCGCTGCTCCTCATCCACCACCAGCAAGCCCAGGGCGGGCAGGCGGATATCCTTTTGCAGGAGCCGGTGAGTGCCAATCAAGATGTCAACCACCCCCCCCGCGGCGGCGGAGATTATCTCTTTTTGTTCGGCGGGAGTCTTTAGCCGGGACAGGACCTCAATCCGAATGGGAAATGAGGCGAAACGGTCCCGAAAAGTGTTGAAGTGCTGCTGGGCGAGAATCGTGGTGGGAGCGAGAATGGCCACCTGTTTGCCATCCATCACCGCTTTCATAGCCGCCCTGAGGGC
>DGZR01000082.1:29857-40595 GCA_002397155.1 Firmicutes bacterium UBA4975
TTTACCTCGTCGATGGTCCGCAACTGGTCCCGAGTTTCCTGAAAGGGAAAACTGTCTTCCAGTTCACGCTGCCAGGGGCTGTCCGGGGCGAAGGGATGGCCCGGGGCGGCCTGGCGGGCGGCATATACCTGGAGCAGGTCAAAAGCCATCTTTTGCACGGATTCTCGCACTTTGGCCTTGACTCTCTGCCAATCGCCGCCGCCCAGGGCATAGAGCTTGGGCGGTTTTTCACCGCCCCCCAGGTAGCGCTGCAGGAGGTGGACCTGGTCGGTAGGCAGGTAAAGGCGGTCCTTGCCGGCGTACTTTATATAGAGGTAGTCCCGTTTTGCCCCGGCCGCCTCCCGGACTACGATGCCCAGGAACTGGCCGATGCCATGAGAAAAGTGAACGACATACTCCCCCGGGGTAAGGCTCTCCAAATCTCTGGCGCTCATGCCCTTCTCCGGCCGGGGGCTTTTGGGGCGGCCCTTACCCACTGCCAGCTCGTTAAAACTGAGGACCACCAGCCCCTGCTCAACTAGTTCAAAACCGGCGGAAAGGGCGCCCGGGACAAAGTTGACATTGCCCCGCCGGAGATCGTCGATTTTACCCTCCCGGACGGGTATGTCTTGGGCTTTTAGAGCCTGGGAAAGCTGGCGTCCGGCCCCGGCCACCACCACCAGAGCTTCCCTTTTTAACCAGGCCCTCACCTCGTCGACTATGAGATGTTCTTGGCCATAAAACTTGGGGGCCTGGCGGAAAGCTAGGCTGCTGGTGCCGCTCGGGCGGAAGTGCTTGACCGATCTGGCCAAGAGGGCGGTGTGCAGGGTGGGGGTATCCCACCTGGCCGCCAGGGTCTCCGCCGTGAGCCAGGGCTGCAAATCTGGAATCAGCTTGCCGCCCTCTAGAAGAGACTGGTGCCTCTCGAGCAGTTCTTGGGACATGAGGTCGAGTCCTTCGAAAACCCGGGCCGTTTCCCCAACTATTGCCGCCCCTCCGCGAAAATAGTCGAGCAGACTGCCGGGCCGATCAAAGAGGTACTGAAGGTAGTGGTAGGCCCCGGGCCACGCCCTAAGACCGGCAAAACGTTCCCGGTCCCGGGCTAGCTGGGGCAAGAAAAGAGGGGACAAGTTTTGCCCCCGGTGAGCCAGCCTTTCCAGGGCCCGCTGCCGCAGCTCCTCAGTTAAAAAAAGCAGGCGGGCAGGACCCAGGTTCACTGCCTCCAGGTCGGCCCGGGAGCGCTGGGTGGAAAGGTCCAGACTGCGCACCGAATCGATAAAGAGGTCAAAATATTCGACCCGAAAGGATTCACCCCCGGGGAGGCAGAGGTCGAGAATCTCCCCCCGTTGGCTGAACTGTCCGGGACCGTCCACTTTATCCACCCTTTGATAGCCCATTTGCGCCAGTTGCCGGGTCAGATCCGGCAGGGGCATCTCCCCGCCAGGGGCCAGGGTCAAAGAATTCGCCTTGATAAATTCTGGAGGAGGTAACAATTCCAGGAGGGCGGCGGCGGGGGCCGCCACTAAGCAGGGGCCCCTGAGTGCCTGCTGCAGGGCGACGGCCCTTTGGCCTTCCAACTCCGGGCTCTCGGCATCCACCTCGGTGCCCAGGGTGGGTCGGGCCGGGAAGAGGTAGCCCCGCCGGCCGCTAAAGAACTGGTAATCGGACAAAAGGGTCATGGCGTCTTTCAGGCTCTCGGAGACAAACAGAACCGGAGCTCGGGAATTGGCGATCAGCAAATCGGCCAGCAAGGCCCGCTGGCTGCCGCTCACTCCTTGAACCAGGTAATGGCCCCCCAAAGCCAGCCGGGAAAGGACGTCGGCTATTCCCTGGTTAGCCCGGGCGATCTGCCTGATCGCCTTTTCACGCCCTTCCACTACCCCTCGCCCTCTGCCACCGGCCCGTTGTACCTGCTCATGGCGGTGGTCATGCCCCGGTACAGCCAGAGGTCAATCGCCTTGGCCGCCTGGGAGAGCATGGTCCCAACCAGTTGGGCCTCTTCTGCCGCAAAGGATGAAAGGACAAAATCCCGGGGCGGCAGGAGGCTGTCGGCCCCCACACCCAAGCGCAGGCGAGGGAGTTCCTGATGGCCGATTGCCTGCAAAATTGAGAGCATCCCCTTTTGCCCGCCGTCAGAACCCCGGCGGCGGAAGCGCAAAGTGCCAAGGGGCAGGGCGATGTCGTCAAAGACGACGAGAATGTCCTCCCAATTGGGATCTAGCTGGCTCAGGGCGGCAAGGACCGCCCGGCCGCTGTCGTTCATGTAAGTCTGAGGCCGGAGGATGTATATTCTCTCCCCGGCAAAGGTAGCTTCAGCCACCAGGCCGTGCCAGCGCCGGTAGCGGCGCGCCCCGCGCAGCCCGGCAGTAAAGGCCTCTACGGCCCGAAAGCCGATATTATGGCGGGTATCGGCGTACTCGGGGCCCGGATTGCCCAGCCCGACAATCAACTTCATTTCCTGGCCTCCTGTCAAAAAAAAGGCGCCTTTAGCGCCCGCTTATTCACCCTTGTCCTCGGTCTCGTCCTCTTCTGTCCGGGCTTCATCGGTTTCTTCGGCCTCGTCTTCAGTTTCTAAACGGGGAGCAAGCACCGAGACCAAAACTTCGGTCACCGGGGTTAATACTTCGTAGTCGCCTCCGAGATCCAGGTCGGCCACCGTCCGGGAATCGCCGATGGCCAGGGCGCTGATGTCCACCGTAAAACCCTGGGGGATATCGGTGGGCAGGCACCTGATCTCCACGTCCCGGGTCTGCTGCTGTAAAATGCCCCCCTCTTTTACCCCTGGGGACTCACCGACGAGATGAACGGGCACCGCCGCGGTGAGCTTGTGGGTCAGATCAACGGCATAAAAATCCAAGTGCAAGACAGTCCCTTTCACCCGGTGGCGTTGAAAATCCTTGAGCATAACCGTATATTTTTTCTCGCCCGCTACCAGGTCAATTAACATATTGGCGGACCCCCGCTGAAAAAATTGATTGACCTGGGCGTCCGCCAGGGCCAGGTGGGCTGACTCCACCCCCGGCCCGTACAGAACTGCCGGCACCAGGTTGTCCCGCCGCGCTTTACGACCCTTGTCGGCGCGAATTGTTGCTTCTAATGTATATCGCTCCATTTTTAAGTTCTCTCCTTCTAAGCCCGATTTCCAATACAGTATACTCTGGCCAAAAAGTCAAGTCAAACTAAGTGGCGTCAAATAGGGTGCTGATTGATAGATCTTCGTGTATCCTGACGATTGCTTCCGCCAAAAGGGAAGCCACCGAACATTTCTTGATTATCGGCAACTGCTTTTCCGGGGGCAGGGGGATGGTGTCGCAGACGACGACTTCGCTGAGGCAGGAACTTGCCAGCCTTTCCAGGGCTGGCCCAGAAAATACCGGATGAGTGCAGCAAGCGAAGACCTGGGTGGCGCCCCGTTCAATGAGGGCCTGGGCACCAAGGACGATTGTCCCCGCCGTATCGATGATGTCGTCCACCAGTACAGCCCGCCGCCCTTTCACATCGCCGATTATGTCCATGATTTCCGCCACATTAGCTTTTGGGCGGCGCTTGTCGATGATGGCAATTGGCGCCCTGAGCCTCTGGGCCATGTCCCGGGCCCGGGTCACGCCCCCCATGTCGGGAGAAACGACCACCAAGTCCTTGACGTCTTTTTGGGCAAAGTGCTCGGCCAGGAGGGGCACCGCCGTCATGTGGTCGACGGGAATATCGAAAAAGCCCTGAATCGCCCCGGCATGGAGGTCAATGGTCAAAATACGGTCGGTGCCGGCGACAGTGAGCAGGTTGGCTACGAGTTTGGCGGTGATGGGGTCCCGGGGCCGGGTCTTTCGATCTTGGCGGGCGTAGCCGTAGTACGGGATAACCGCCGTTATCCGCTTGGCGGAAGCGCGCTTGAGGGCGTCGATCATCACCAAGAGCTCCATCAGGTTGTCATTCGAGGGATGGCAGGTGGGCTGAATTATGTAAACATCCGAGCCCCGAACAGATTCGTCAATGCGGACGCTGACCTCTCCGTCACTGAAGCGGATGATCTCGCCGTTACCCAGGGGGATTTCGATCTTGTCGGCAATGGCTTCTGCCAAGAGGGGATTAGAAGTGCAGCTAAAAATCTTTAGTTTGCGGTCGTAGTACATTAATCCTTTTTCCTCCAGTCTGCTTTGTTCGTCTGCCTGGTCCTGGCAATGGCCAGGGCCCGGGGGGGAACATCCTCAGTGACGGTAGACCCAGCGGCAACGTAGGCGTTGTCGCCGACCCTCACCGGGGCCACCAAGTTAGCGTTGCTGCCGATAAACACCCCGTCGCCGATTGTGGTCTTTTGTTTACTGGCACCATCATAATTTGCGGTGATCACCCCGCAGCCGATATTAGAATTTGCCCCCACTTCGGCATCACCCACATAGGCCAGGTGGGGAACCTTGGTCCCCGGGCCTATCCGAGAATTTTTGATTTCGACAAAATCGCCGATCTTCGCCTGACGGCCCACCACAGCTCCCGGCCGCAAGTAGGCAAAGGGTCCCACCGACACCCCGTCCTCTACGGTAGCCCCCTCGAGAACGGCATACTGGACGCAGACCCCCTCCCCAAGGGCGGAGGCTTGGATGGTGACACTTGGCCCGATAACACTGTTGCCGCCGATTGTCGTCTGTCCCTTAATCTGCGTGTTGGGCAAGATGGTGGTATCCCTTGCGATGCGCACATCCGCATCGATCCAAGTGCTGTCCGGGTCAAGGACAGACACCCCCTCCCTCATCAG
Organism: Firmicutes bacterium UBA4975; assembly: GCA_002397155.1. Taxonomy (GTDB): domain Bacteria; phylum Bacillota; class Proteinivoracia; order UBA4975; family UBA4975; genus UBA4975. The sequence continues at coordinate 34,587 of DGZR01000082.1, forward strand.
CTTGTGGCAAATGCGGCGGCGGAGGATTTTTTCTGCCTGGGCCAGTTGCACCCGGTCGTTTATCCCCATCACTTCGCGGTGGTCGGCGGCTACATGGATCCCGAGCTTGTCTTTATCCCCGGCCAAAAGTGAAATTATTTCAGTCAGGTAGTATTCGCCCTGGGCGTTATCCCTGCCCAAGCGGCTCATAAGGGCCCCCACCCGGCCCCAATCAAAACAGTAGATAGCGCTGTTGATCTCGTCCACTTGTCTTTGGCGGTCGTCGGCGTCCTTCTCTTCGACGATGGCCTTGAGGCGGCCATCGGCGCTCCGAACCACCCGGCCATAGCCCGTCGGGTCGGGGACCCGGGCGGACAGCACTGTAGCGGCATTGCCCTCTTGGGCATGCCTGGTGAGGAGCTCCTTTAGGGTCGCCTCGGTGATAAGGGGCATGTCTCCCGCCAGGACCAGCACCACGCCGGGAAAATCACCCAGGTAAGCGGCGGCTTGAGCCAGGGCGTGGCCGGTACCCAGTTGTTCTCTTTGTTCGACCCAGGTTATCGGACCGGCTATGGAGGCCTGGACTGTACCTGCTTCATAGCCGACAACGGTATATATGTCGTCGACCCCGATTTCAATCAGAATATCGACTATGTGTTGGAGCATGGGTCTGCCGGCCAGGGGAAAAAGCACCTTGGCTTTTTCTGATTTCATGCGCGTTCCCTTACCTGCTGCCAGTACCACTGCGGCGACCTTCCCCACTTTTGCATTCCTCCTTTGTCCTGATATGAATATACCTTAACGGTTATACCTGGTCAAGAAATTGAAAAGGGAGCCCTTGAGCTCCCCTTAAGCTTCTTCTGCTTCAAGTTGTTCATTGTATGCGTCTAGAATCGCTGTTTGCATCATGTTCCTCGTCTCCGTAGTAATTGGGTGGGCCACATCTCTGAATTCGCCGTCCGCTCCTTTACGACTGGGCATGGCGACAAAGTACCCGTTATTTCCTTCAACCACCTTGATGTCGTGAACAACAAATTGGCTGTCAAAGGTAACCGATACAACCGCTTTCATCCTGCCTGCCGAGCTGACCCGACGAATTCTGATGTCAGTGATATTCACGCTTTCACCACCTTGAATTAATGAGTCACATTAGTATTCTGCATAAGGTTTAAAAGTCCTGCAAGTTATCAGAAATACCTTATAAAAACCACTTCCTAGATTTTTCCCAAAGGGAATAAAAAGCTGCCACCGTAGCAGCAGCAAATTCTAAAAAACTGTCCTTAACGGGGGTCCCCCAAGCGAGAACCGATTTGGTCGTAATCGCTTTTTTTGTCCACATCTGCCCCAATTTCCGCATAGGGGGTCTGAACAGCTTTGCAGGGAAAGCCGAGGATCTTTTCCATCTTGTTTTCCAGCTCGGGAATTGTCAGCCGGTGCAAAAAGAGCTTGAGCACCGCCGGCACCCCGAAGAGACTAGCCAGCTTAACCGGGCTTTTGCGGGCGTCAAAAAAGGCGGCGGCTGGTCCGGCGGCCTGGCTAACCCGGCTGGCCTTGATTAGGATCAGGTTGCCTCCGGTAAATTCCCCTTCCGCCAGCCTGACCCAGGTGCGTTCCATATCCGGAAACACCCTTTGGTTGTCTTCCTTGGCGACCATGGGATAGTACATGTCGGCACCTTGGCAGCGGGCCAGCAGGTCCCTAATCGCTTCCGGGGTGATGAGGGGAATATCGCTGGAGCTGATCAAGAGCCAGCCCGCGGGAAAAGCGGCGGCGGCAGCCCTGATATTATCGATCATGCTGTCACCCTGGGGGATGACAGTGATGTCCTTGTCCTCGGCAAATTCTTTTCCGGGGCCAATTACCCCTATTCCCTCTATCTCGGCGACCTCCCGGAAACAATCCAGGACATAGTCGACCATTCGCCTCCCGTTAATAGATATAAATGCCTTGTTCGCAACCACGTTGCCGGGGTCAACTCTGATGTCTTCGCTGTCTCCCGCTAAGACGATCGCATAAATTGGTTTCATGCCGGGGAAACCTCCTCAAAAGTTGTAATGTGGGCAAAATCAACCCGGTGCTTTAAGCCGCTGTATATCGCCTGGGCTGAGCGGTAGTCGGCAGCCAGGGCAAAGACTGTGGGCCCGCTGCCGGACATCTGGGCGGCTAGAGCCCCGTTTGCCAGGGCCTCAGCCTTGAGCTGCTTTAGCAGGGGCAGCCGGGGCAGCGTGACGCTTTCCAGGACATTGGCCATCGCCCCGGGGATCCCTTCCAGGTCGCCGAGGGCCAAAGCCTTGACCAAGCCCGGGGTGTCTGGTCGCCGCCGGACTGCCGCCGGGCAAAAATCGGCGTAGACCTGGGCGGTGGATACCCCCGCCCCGGGTTTAAGCAGCACCACCCATAGTTTTGGCGGGGCGGGCAACGGAATAAGTTCTTCTCCGATTCCTCGGGCTAGAGCCGTGCCCCCGAGGAGGCAAAAGGGAAAATCGGCGCCCAGGGCCAGCCCGGCTTGGGCCAGTTCTACTGGGGGCAAGCCCAAGTCCCAGAGACGATTGAGCCCTTTGAGGACCGCCGCCCCGTCGGCGCTCCCGCCGCCCAGGCCGGCCGCGGCGGGGATACCCTTGACGATGGTGATGGTCGCCCCCAGGCTGGGGTCCCCCGCCAGTTGTCTCAAGGCATCTGCGGCCCTGTAAGCCAAATTGTCCCGGCCCGAGGGGACAAAAGGATGGCGGCAGACAACCTGGATTTGCCCGTCTGACCGCCCTTCCAGAGTGAGGTGGTCGTAGAGACCGATGGTCTGCAGCACCATTTCCACCCAGTGGTAACCATCGGCCCTTTGACCCAGGACATCCAAGGACAGGTTTATTTTGGCCGGGGCCAAGAGACGGATCGGCGCTGGCATATTAGGACCCCCCAGTCTACAGTGTATATTTTACTTCTGGGGAGAAAATTCCTGCTTAATTTTCCTGCTGAACAAAGGTTTTTATATACTCTGTGAGCGGGCCGTATTCCTCGTAGAAAACGGCGATTATGTCCCCGGGCAGGCGGTCATCGATCGCTTGCTGCAGCGCTTTAACCTCGTCAAGGATGATTTTGTACCAAGGGTTCCCCCCACTTTTTGCCCCTTGGACCAAGAGGTCCGCCACTTCTCCCGGTTTTCTGCCCCGCCGGTCCTTATCTTCCTTGACGTAGAGCCGATCAAACCGAGCACCGCAAAGACGGCCGGATTGAAGGATGTCCCTGTCCGCCCGGTCCCCGGGCATGCCGATTACCCCCACCTTGCGCCGGGGGCCCAGGCTGTCCAGCAAGTCCAGGACCGATTGAAAGCCGGCGAAATTATGACCATAGTCCAAGAGCACCTGAAAATCCCCCAGATCGTAAAAATTGGTCCGGCCGGGGTTATCCTCAATGGCCCGAAAAGATTGGAGTCCTCCGGCGATTTCTTCCTTGGTCAGCCCCAAGGACCAGAGAGCTCCCGCCGCCGCCAGGCAGTTTGCCACATTGTAACGGGCCCGGCCCCCCATAGTTATGGGCAGAGAAGGTGCGGCGGCCAGGACCTCTGCCCGGCCTTTCTCGGCCAGGATAATCTCTTCTCCGGCCAGCAGCACCCCCCGGCCCCCGGCGGCCAGGTGGCGAGCCAGTATCCGATTGCCGGGCTGGCAACTAAAGAAAAGCACCTGTCCCGGGCAGCGCCGGGCCATAGCCGCCACCCGCTCATCGTCGGCGTTGAGAACGGCCCAGCCCTTTTCGCTTACCGTTTCCACCACCAGGGCCTTGACTTGGCACAGGTCCTCCAGGGTTTCAACTTTATCCAGGCCCAGATGGTCCTCGGCAATGTTGGTAACGACGGCCACAGCCGCCTCGGCGTAGCCCAGCCCTCGGCGGACCAGCCCTCCCCGGGCCGTCTCCAGTACCGCTAGGTCAATGGCCGGATCTGTGAGCACGGCCTCGGCGCTGGCGGGGCCGGTATTGTCACCCCCGTCGATGCAAATCCCGTCGATGTACACCCCATCGGTACAGGCTAGCCCCACTTTTTTCCCCAGCCGCCGCAAGCTGTAGGCCACCAGGCGGGACGTAGTGGTTTTACCGTTGGTTCCGGTGATGCTGACTATGGGGATGCTGTGAGGCCGCTCCCAGGGAAAAAGGTAGTCGACGATGGCGTCTCCCACCGGCCGCCTCACCCCCTGGGTGGGGAAGAGGTGCATCCTAATCCCCGGAGCGGCATTAACTTCGATCACCGCTCCCCTACCCGCCAAGAGGGGCAGGGCGATGTCCTCGGTCACGATGTCGATGCCGGCAATGTCCAAGCTGAGGAGCCGGGCGATGCGACAGGCCAGCAGGTTATTTTCGGGGTGAACGAAGTCGGTCACATCCGCGGCGCTGCCGCCGGTGCTTAGATTTGCACTGTCCCGCAGATTTACAACTTGTCCGGAGGGGGGAATGTAGTTCATGGTCAAATTTTGGCGGGCCAGGACATTGAAGACAATTTGGTCCACCTTTATTTTGCTCAGGGGCTTTTCGTGCTCTTCCCCTCTCAGGGGATTGGTATTCTCTCTCTCAATTAATTCCTTGATGGTGTTTACCCCGTCCCCGACCACCCCGGCGGGGAAGCGCTCTGAGGCGGCCACCACCTTATTATTGACCACGAGGATCCGGTAATGCCGTCCAAAAATCTGCTCCTCGACCAGCACCTTGCTGCCATAGTTCTCCGCTGCCTTGTAGGCAGAACGGACCTGGGCTTCACTGTCCAAGTTGAGACTGACCCCCTTGCCCTGGTTGCCGTCGCAAGGCTTGATTACCGCCGGAACCCCCATCTTCTTGACTATTTCCACCGCTCTTTCTTCATCTCCGGCAATTTCGCCCCGGGGGGTGGGGATCAAGGCCTTGGCCAGTATTTTCTTGGTCAGGGTCTTGTCGCAGGCCATATCCACGCCGATGCAGGAGGTCTTTTGGCTGACTGTCGCCTGGATGTACTGGCGATAGACCCCCGTCCCCAGACAGATAAGGCTGCCCTGGCCCAGCCTGGTCACTGGTATCCCCCGGCTGCTGGCGGCGTCGATTATGGCCTGGGTGCTGGGCCCGGGCATTTCTCCCGCCAACTGGCGCTCCAGTTTCCCCACCTCGGGACTCTCTACGTCTTTTCCTCCCACTAGCCGGACAACCAGGTCAATTGCCATTTCCAGAGCGACCAGGGCTGAAACCGGCCAGTGACACTGAATGACGATGAGGTAGATTCCTCCCGTTACCTGCCTGGTCTTGCCATAACTGGAAGTGTATCCGGCTAGATTTAGCAGTTCAATCGCCACGTGCTCGACAACGTGGCCAAAATAAGTGCCTTTTTGCAGCCTGAGCCAAAAACCCCCCGGGCGCCCGATGCCGCAGACATGGTCCTTGAGCCCGGGCAAGATCGCCACCAGGGCCTGGGGAAAGTTGGCGAACTCTTGGGATTCTCGTCCGGCCAGTTCTTCTAGATCGACGACAGCTTCTAGTACCGGTTTGAAACAATGGACATTGATTCCCGGGAAATGGCGGGTCTCTATGAGCTTCAACCTAGCCCTCCTCTTCGGGGATAATTGCCCGCCTTTCTAGCAGGTCAAAGCCGTAGCCCCCGGGCAGGATGTGGACAGTTACCGCCGTCAGGGCCAAAGCCTGCTCAGGCTTGGCTTCGGACACGTTAGTGTGTCCGCAGCGGTTGCCATCGACGACCGTTACCGTTTGGGACCCGATAACCCCCATTCGGTTGTCGCTGTCGATGAGAACGGCGGTGTCCTCGTCGATTCCTATCCCCAAAATAGCAGGTTGTTGGGCGACGGCCACCAGGAGCCGGCCCAGCCGCCCCCGCTGGGCAAAGTGCTGGTCGATTACCACCTGGTGGACCAAGCCCATTCCCGATCCCAGGCTAATCGAACCCCGATTAGGAGAAGAGTCCTCGTCTCCCCCCAAGATCATGGTGGCGCTCATCACCGATGCCCCGGCGCTTGTCCCGGCGATAACCGTTCCCCGCCGGTATGCTTCCCGAAGGGCAAAGTCCGC
>DGZR01000082.1:40899-41160 GCA_002397155.1 Firmicutes bacterium UBA4975
GCCTGCTGGCGGGAAGGGATATCCAAGCTGACCACTTTTTCCGCCCCCAGGCGGCGGAAAATCTTTAGATATTCGGAACTGACTTTTTGCGGGTGCAGGGCGGCGGCGGTCATGATCACCAGGGGACCTCCCCGCCTGGCGGATAGGCGGACAAATTCCCGTAGAATTACACAATCCCCTTTTTTATCTTCCGCCCCCCCGATTATCAAAAGGGTGCCCTCGGCAACTTCTGTCATGCAATTACCTCCGAAAAGTCTCTCC
>DGZR01000098.1 GCA_002397155.1 Firmicutes bacterium UBA4975
ATTACCAGCACCCCCACCAGGGTGGCGATAGCCGTGACTAGCTGGGTCAGGCTTTGCTGCAAGGAGCTGCTCACAGTGTCCACATCATTGGTAACCCGGCTGAGGATATCCCCGTGGGAGCGGGCGTCATAATACTTTAGGGGCAGGCGGGAAAGCTTGCTCCTTATCTCCCGGCGCAGGCCATAAACCGTCCTTTGGGCGACCCCGGCCATCAGGTACTGCTGGCCAAAGGAAAAGAGGGCGCTCAAAGTGTACAGGGCCCCCAGCAGCCAGAGCACTCTTCCCAGCAGGGCAAAGTCTATGGCTCGACCGGCCCGCACGCTCTCAAAGAGCTCGGTGGTGGCCAGCCCCAGAACCCGGGGGCTGAAAATGGTAAAGGCGGTGCTCAAAAGGGCCAGGACAAAGACGATTATCATTGATCCCAGGTAGGGCCGCAGGTAACCGGCCAGGCGGCGCAGGCTGCCGCGAAAGTCCTTGGGCTTTTCCAGCAGGCCCAGCCCGGCCGGTCCCCCCCGCCCAGGTCCTACCGGAAGCCGTCCCGGCCGCTGCCGTTCTCTTTCTCTGTTCATGCTATCTCCTCCTGGGAGACCTGGGAAAGGACAATCTCCCGGTATACTTCGCAGGTTTTCATCAGCTCGGCGTGAGTGCCAATCCCCGCCATTCTGCCATTTTCCAAGACGATGATCTGGTGGGCGTCCATCACTGTCGTCACCCGCTGAGCGACGATGAGCAGGATGGAGTCGGCAGCGTCTTTTTTCAGGGCCTGGCGCAGGCGAGCATCGGTGCGAAAATCCAGGGCGGAAAAGCTGTCGTCAAAGATGTAAACCTGGGGGCGGCGCACCAGGGCCCGGGCGATGGCCAGCCGCTGTTTTTGCCCGCCGGAAAAGTTCACGCCGCCCTGGGCCACCGGAGCATCGTACCCCTCGGGCAGGGCAGCGATGAAGTCATCGGCCTGGGCGGTTTCGGCGGCTTTTTCCACCTCTTCCGGGGTGGCGTCCTCCTTGCCCAGGCGGATGTTTGAGGCGATTGTGCCGCTAAAGAGCAGGGCCTGTTGGGGTACCAAGCCGATTTTCCCGCGCAGGTCCTCCTGGGTCATTTCCCTGACGTCCACCCCGTTGAGCAGGATGCTGCCCTCAGCCACCTCGTAAAACCGGGGGATGAGGTTGGCCAGGGTGGACTTGCCCGAACCGGTGCCGCCGATGATTGCCGTCACCTCTCCCGGGCCAGCGGTGAAAGAAATGTCGCTCAGGGCCGGCATTTCGGCCCCGGGATAGCTAAAGCTGACCTGGCGAAATTCCAAGCTCCCCTCCCGAACAAAAGGAGCGGGCTCGGGCGGATCGGCAATTTTCGGGCGGGTATCTAGAACAGCATTGATCCGGTTTATCGAGGCCATGGCCCGGGGCAGCATGATGAACATCATCGAAACCATCATCAGGGAGAACATAATCTGCATCATGTACTGCAAAAAAGCCATCAGGTCCCCCACCTGCAGGCCCCCTCCCGCTATCCGCAGTCCGCCGAACCAAATGACCGCTATCGAGGCAAAGTTCAGCAGCAGGGTCATCGCCGGCATAGTGGCCGCCATGAGGCGGTTGACAAACAGGGTGATGCCGGTCAGGTCCAGGTTGGCGGTATCAAAGCGGCGGCGCTCGTACTCATCTCGGTTGAAAGCCCGGATTACCCGAATGCCGGTGAGGTTTTCCCGCAGGACCAGGTTGAGCCGGTCAATTTTCCCCTGTATCGCCTTGAACAAGGGCATTACCAGGTAGGCCACCACGCCCACGGCCAGGCCCAGCACCGGCATGAGGACCAGGATCAGCTTGGCCAGGTTGGCGTCCCGGGAAACCGCCATCACGATGCCCCCCACCATCATCAGGGGGGCGGTAGCCAGCATCCTCAGGGACATGAGCACCACCATCTCCACCTGGGTGATGTCGTTGGTAACCCGGGTGATAAGAGAAGCGGCGCCAAACTGGTTGTATTCCTCCAAAGAGAATTTCTGGATGTGGGAAAACACTTTGTTCCGCAGGATCCGCCCGTAGCCCAGGCCCACCCGGGCCGAGTAATAGCGGGACGCGATGGCGCTGGCGATATTAAAAAGGGATACCCCCAGCATTATGACCCCGATCCGCAAGATCAGGGCATTGTCCCCCAGGGCAATCCCCTGGTCCACGATGTCCGCCATCAGGGTAGGCAGGTAGAGCTGGGAAAGGCTCTGCAGTAAAATGAGGGCCAGGGTAAGGAAAATGGCCCAGCGGAATGGCCGCAGGTATCCTAGGAGTTTAGCCATTTTTGGTCCCCCCTTCTTCGAAGAACTTGCAGGCTCGGTCCAAAAGGCCGATGAGGGCCTCGCTTTGTTCGGGCCCCAGGTGTTCGGCCAGGCCCTGGAAACTGGCACTCAACTCGGCCGAGGCCTTATCGATGGTGTCCTTTCCCCGGGGTGTGACCTGCAGGCGCACCGCCCGTCGGTCGGCGGGGTCCCGGGACCTGTTTACCAAGCCTTTTTGGACCAGGTTGTTGGTCATCTGGGTGACAAAGGGCGGAGTCACCCCCAATTGGGCGCTGAGCTGGGAGACCATGACGCCCTGGCCGCTGTCGAATTTTTTCAAACAGCGCAGAGCCCGCAGCTCGCCTGGGTTTATCCCCTGAACGGGACTGGTCCTGTGTTTTTGGCGATG
>DGZR01000022.1 GCA_002397155.1 Firmicutes bacterium UBA4975
CCCTGCTAGATAAATTAGCCGCCCTCCACCATCCCAACTTGGGTGAAAGGGAGCGGGGGCAGGTTACCGGCAATGTGCGCCAGCGCCTGCTTCGAGAGGAGATGCTCACGGGGGAAAGCCGCCGCCGCATCATCCTCCGCAATCTGGAAGAATTTTTGCAAAGCCAGGACCAGATCAACATCGAGGGTTTTATTCGTTTTCGCTTGCAGGACTACCAGCGGGAGCTTTTGGAACTGATCAACCAAAGCGCCGACGATTTGGCGATTGAAAAGGAATACCAGGATTTCATTAACCTATTGAAGTACTTTGTCGAGATCCAGCAGCCCCGGTTTCCCGAAATGCACCTGATGTGTGTGGGCAAGGGCATGGTCCTCTGCGACGACAATTTTAAGGTCCTGCATCGGGAAAAAGAGCAGAGCATCGAAGGGGCCGACGCCGTGGTCAGCACCTTGGTGACGGCGGCACCCAACATTGTCACTATCCACATAAATAATTTTCCCGGGGACAGCGAACTGTTATCCACCATACGGCATATCTTTGACTCCAAAGTAAAGATGTGCTTTGGCTGCGAGCATTGCCGCAGCGAAAAGTAAATTGCAAAAAAACCGGCACCGGTGTAACATCGTGGGGAAGGGATGATGTACCGGTGTATTACTTTATCTTTTTTCCCGCTTTGGGCGCCACCATCGGCTGGGTGACCAATTACCTGGCGATCAAGTTCCTCTTTCGCCCCCACCGCCCTTGGCGGATAGGACCCCTGGTCATCCAGGGCGTCATTCCTCGCCGACGCAAGGACCTGGCGGCGGCGGTGGGGCAGGTGGTGGCCACCGAACTATTGCCCCGAGACCAGGTGGCGGCCGCCCTCAATGCCCCGGAAATACGCCGCAATATTGCAGAAGCGGCGGGGGAGACAGTATCCCGCCGCATTGCCGACTACCCGATATTACGGCCCTTTCCCCGCACTCTGCGAGAGCTCTTGGCCCGGCAGGCGGCGGGCACGGTTTCTCGAGAGGTTTCTACCCTCCTGCTCGACCAGGGCCCCGACCTCATTGGCCGGGTCTTGTCCGACGTCGACCTGGCCCAACTAGTGCAAAAGGAACTGGATGCCATGGACTGGGATTACATGGAGAAAATCGTCTACGCGGTGGCGGGCAAGGAATTAAAGCTTATTGAAGTGATGGGCGGTGTCTTGGGTGGCCTGGTGGGACTGGTCCAGGCGGCGGCAACAGTCTTCTTGGGCGGATAATCAGCCACTTAGAACCGTCTCCAGGGGCTGATATTTGACTTTTGTTTTGGGGGCGGGTATAATCCTCACTAATAGCTGTGAAGGGGACAAAAGACTTTGACCTATCTGGCCAGAGAGGGAAACCACGAGCTGAGAGTTTCCTCCAGGAGGGTTGAGGTTTACCACCCCCGAGCTGCGGGAGCGAACTTCCGCCGGTCCAGGGCCGTTACCCCTGCAATGAGGGGGAGAAAACTTTTTCTCCAACTTGGGTGGAACCGCGGAATCATCCGTCCCATTGGGGCAGGATGATTTTATTTTTTATAGGGAGGAAGAAAAATGGCAGCAGTTATCTTAAAAGACGGGAGCAGGAGGGAGTATCCCCAGCCGGTGACACCCCTGGCGGTGGCCCGGGAACTGAGCCAGCGCCTGGCCGCTGAGGCCGTAGTGGCTAAAGTCAACGGCGTCCTTTGGGATTTAAACCGGGAGATGCCGGCGGAAGCCGAGCTGGAACTATTGGATTTTGAAAACCCCGAGGCCCGGAACGTTTACCGGCATAGCACTGCCCACCTCATGGCCCAAGCCGTGCGCCAGTTGTATCCCGGGGTGAGACTGGCCATCGGCCCGGCTATCGAGGACGGGTTCTACTACGATTTTGACTTGGATAAGACCTTTACGCCAGAGGATCTGGTAAAGATACAGGCCCGGATGGCGGAACTGGCTAGGGCCAATCAGCAGATCGAGCGCCGGGTCCTGAGCCGGGATAAGGCCCTGGCTCTGTTTCGGGAGCAGGGGGAGGACTACAAAGTAGAATTGATCGAGGCACTGCCAGAAGACGCCGAGATCAGCCTGTACCAGCAGGGAGACTTTGTCGACCTGTGCGCCGGCCCCCATGTGGGCAGCACCGGCCGGCTCAAGGCCTTTAAACTGACCAGCGTGGCCGGGGCCTACTGGCGGGGGGACGAACACCAACCCATGCTCCAGCGGATTTACGGCACCTCTTTTCCCAAGGCTAGCCAGCTCGAAGAACACTTGGCCTTGCTGGAGGAGGCAAAAAAAAGGGACCACCGGAAATTAGGCCGGGAACTGGATCTCTTTTCCCTCAGCGAGGAGGGGCCGGGCATGCCCATATACCACCCTAACGGGGTAGTAATTTGGAATGAACTCCTGAAATTATGGCGGGAGGAACATGGCAAGGATGGGTACCTGGAAATCCGCACCCCCCAGATTCTCAATAAACGCCTTTGGGAGCGTTCGGGACATTGGGATAATTATGCTGATAAAATGTATTTTACCGAGGTAGATGAAACGCCCTTTGCCTTGAAACCCATGAACTGTCCCGGGGCTATGCTCTGGTACCTTACCTCCCATCACAGCTACCGGGATTTTCCCCTAAGGTCGGCGGAATTGGGCTTGGTCCACCGGCACGAGCTCTCCGGCGCCCTTCACGGCCTCATGCGCGTGCGGGCCTTTACCCAGGACGACGCCCACATCTTCATGCTGCCCAGCCAGATTGAAGAAGAAGTGGGCGGGGTCATCGAGTTGGTGGATAGGCTGTACAAAGTCTTCGGCCTGGAGTACAAGTTGGAATTAAGCACGAAGCCGGAGAAGTTCATGGGCACCGAAGAACAATGGGAAGCGGCCACCAGCGCTCTGATGCGGGTGCTGGAAAAAAGGGGGATAGACTATAAAATCAATCCCGGGGACGGGGCTTTCTACGGGCCAAAAATTGACTTCCACATCCTGGACTCCTTAAAGAGGGGCTGGCAATGCGCCACCATTCAGTTGGACTTCCAGATGCCGGAACGTTTCGATCTCACCTATACCGGCGAAGACGGCCAGGAACACCGGCCGGTAATAGTTCATCGGGTGGCCTACGGCGCCATCGACCGCTTTTTGGGCATCCTCATCGAGCATTTTGCGGGTGCCTTCCCAGTCTGGCTGGCCCCGGTCCAGGTAAAGATTCTGCCCATCGCCGACCGCCACCATGAGTACTGCCGGAAACTGGCAGCAAAGCTTCAGAAGGCGGGCATCCGGGTGCAAGCCGACCTGCGCAATGAAAAAATCGGTTTCAAGATTCGCCAGGCTGAAACGGAAAAAGTCCCCTACATGCTGGTAGTGGGGGATAAGGAAGTGGAGGCGGGCAAAGCCGCTTTGCGGACCCGCGTCGAAGGCGACGTGGGCCAAGTAGATGTGAAGGAGTTCCAGGAACGGGTGCTGGCAGAAATTAAAACCCGGAAACTGGGCTAAAGTCCTGGGGGCGGTGCACCAGCACCGCCCCTTACTAAACACAAAAATGGCGCCTAGGTTGTGCTAGGAGTCCTTGATTTCCATTTCCCGCAACTCGGCTTCTTTTATGGCTTTCCTCACTACTATCAGGCTAAGACCAAACACCAGAAAGGCGACGCCCCCTACCAGGGTAAAGTGAAACCAAACGTGGACGGGTTGGGAGGAAAGGAGGGCTGTCACACCTGTGGCCAAAGTAAGGGCGGCAATCGCCAGCAAGCCGTGGATCCACAGGTGGAGCAGCTTTCTCCGTTTCTTTCTTATCATTAAGGGGTAGGCAAAACAGCCAAGCAGAGCACCGGCCAGGCCATAGGATCCCCCCAAAATAGCCCCTACAATGCCGGTAACTTCCCTGCTAAACCACGGGGTCATCTTCCTCACCCTTCCTTCTCTTGTATTGTTCAATGATCTTTTTCACTGCGGCCCTGCTGATTTCGCCGCTGAGGGCCATTTCCTTGACTATGATGGTGAAAGAGTCGTCGTCAGGCTGGGCCTCATCCCGCACCCGAATTTTCTCGATCAGTCTGTCCAACCGCAGCCGGATTGTGGGGTAGGTCACCTCGTATTCCCCTGCCAGCTCCTTGA
>DGZR01000003.1:0-7328 GCA_002397155.1 Firmicutes bacterium UBA4975
GATTGACGCCGCTACCCCCCTGGGCGCTTGCCTGGCTGCTGCCCTGGCCAAGCGGATCTGCATCTACTCCCTGCACACCAACCTGGATTTCATTCAGGGCGGGGTTTCCGATTGCCTGGCCGAACTGCTGCAGCTACAAAATATCCAGGTGCTGGACAAGTCGCCGGGCCGGTGCTGTAAACTAGTGGTCTTTGTTCCCGATAGTCATCTAGATGAGGTGAGGCGGGTTCTGGGGGATGCGGGAGCAGGCTGGCTGGGCAACTACTCTCACTGTACCTTTGTCTCGCCGGGCCAGGGCCAATTCCTGCCCCGGGCCGGGACCAGCCCCTGGTCAGGCCGACCAGGAGAACTCTCCCAGGTCTCAGAGCAGCGCCTGGAGACCATCCTCCCCCAGGCTATGCTGCCCAGGGTCCTGAGGGCGCTAAAGGGGGCCCACCCCTATGAAGAACCCGCATATGATATAATACCCTTGGAAAACAAAGCCAATCTGGGTCTGGGCAGGATCGGCCGGCTCCCGGAGCAGGTGAAATTAAGCGAATTGGCGGCCCGGGTGGCCCAGTCCCTAGCTTGCGCCTCGGTCCGGGTCTCCGGCGACCCAGAAGCCCTGGTGGAGCGGGTGGCCGTATGCGGGGGGAGCGGCAGCGACCTCATCGCCCTCGCCCAGGCCAGGGGGGCCCAAGTCCTGGTCACCGGGGATGTGGGCCACCACGACGCTCTAGAGGCGGCCAATCTGGGCTTGGCCCTGGTGGACCCCGGCCATTATAAAAGTGAACTTCCCGTCCTAGGGGCGGTGCAATCATATCTTCAGCGGCGTCTGCCCGGGGTTTTTTCAGCCGTTTATCCCGGGGAGAGGGACCCAATCTGGTTTTTGCCAGGACAGGGGGGATTTATGAATGGATAGCCTCAAGGCCATGTGGCGGCTGCAGAACACCGAGGTGGAAATGGTCAAGCTGCGCAAGGAGTGGAATGATATCAAGGAACTGCTCGGCCGGGAAAGCGGCGCGGAAACTGCCGAAATCCAGGCCGGAATCGCCGAGGCCCGGGCCAGGTGGCAAAAGAACAAGGAGGAGTATGAGGAAAGCACCCTAGAAATCGAGACCATCGGCCGCAAGCTGGAACAGTTCAACAGCCAGCTCTATGAGGGGGGCGGCCTCAGTAAAGAACTGGTTTCCCTCCAGCAGAACATCGACCAGTTGGAAAAGCGCCGACACCTTCTCGAAGAGAAGCAGCTTGGCTGCATCGAAGAGCTGGATGATCTGGAAAAGCGGATAGCCAATGAGACAGTCCGTTTTCAACGGCTGGACGAGCAGAGAAAGTCCCGGCTCAGCCGCCTGGGGGAACGGCGGGAAGAGATTAAAGGGAAGTACGACCTCCTCAAAGAACGCAGGGAAGAGCTGCGAGCCGATATCCCCGAGGAAATGATGGTTCTTTATACCGACCTGGTAGGTCAAAAGAAAAGACCGATGGCCACCCTGGTCGGAGAGAATTGCAGCGGCTGCGGCATAGCCCAGACTACCCAGAACGTAAACGCCTTAAAAAAAGAGGGTCGGTATACCCGCTGTATCAACTGTGGAAGAATAATCGTTACGGGGGATTACCTCGAAGAGTGAGGCGATGGATGTGGCTGATGAAATAAGAATACTCTTGACCGGCGGCGGCACCGGCGGTCATATTTACCCCGGCATTGTCATCGCCGACGAGGTAAAAAGGCTGAACCCCGCCGTCAAAATCCTCTTTGTCGGGACCCAGCGGGGGCTGGAAAGCAAGGTCGTGCCGCCCTTGGGCTACGAGATCAAGTACATAGACGTGCGCTACTTTATCCGCCGCCTGACCCTGAAGAACTTTGCCGTGGCCTATAAGGCCCTGGCGGCCATCCCCGCCGCCAAAAAAATTATCCGGGAGTTTAAGCCCGATGTGGTAATCGGGACCGGCGGCTACGTTTCCGGCCCGGTTGTCTTTGCCGCCACCAGGCTCAAGGTGCCAACCTTGATCCACGAACAAAACGCCTTTCCCGGCCTCACCACCCGGCTGCTGGCCAAGAGGGTAACCCGGGTCGCCGTCAGCCACGCCGAAGCGGTAAAGCGGCTAAAATCCGGAACAGCGGTAGTGGTCACCGGCCATCCCGTGCGCCGGGACTTTTATGCCGAAGAGCCCGGTCATTTCCGGCAAAAAGAGGAGATTGGCCCCGAGCAAAAGCTGGTCATCGTGGTGGGGGGCAGCGGCGGCGCCCTAAAACTCAACCAAGTTACCCTGGCGGCAGCGCCCAGCCTTATTGAGGACCCAGGGACCGTCCTCATTCAGGTGGCGGGCAGCCGCTACTACCCGTGGGTCCAAGGCGAACGGACGAAAATGGGGCTGAGCCCCGACCAGGAAAAGCGCTACCGCCTCTTGGAATACCTGCACGACATGCCCGGGGCGATGCGGGACTGCGACCTCATCGTTTCCCGCTCCGGGGGGATGGTCCATGAGCTCACCGTCACCGGCTGCCCGGCTCTTTTAGTGCCTTCACCAAATGTCACCGACGACCACCAACTGCACAATGCCCGGTCAATGGCCCGGGCCGGCGCTGCCCTGGTCATCGAGGAGCCCCAGCTCACGTCCGAAAGGCTGGCCCAAGAGATAAAAAACCTCTTGGGCGCTCCCCAGAAGTTGGACACTATGGCCGCCGCCGCCAAAGCCATGGGCAAGCCGGAGGCAGGCAAACGTTTGGCAAAAATTGCTTTGGAAATAATTAAGTAAATAACTTGTTTTTTTGCTCTCCTTCATTTGCCTTTGACTATCGAAAAAAGCTGTGTTAATCTTTTAGAAGAAAGCTGAGCAAGCCGGGCAGCCGCGGTTATTTATAACTGAGGAAAGTCCGGGCTCCGCAGGGCAGGGTGCTGGATAACGTCCAGTGAGGGTGACCTTAAGGAAAGTGCCACAGAAAACAAACCGCCTCTTCCAGAGGTAAGGATGAAACGGTGCGGTAAGAGCGCACCAGCAGTCAGGTAACTGGCTGGCTTGGTAAACCCCACCCGGAGCAAGACCTAATAGGAGGGACTAAAGGACGGCCCGTCCGCCCCTCGGGTATGGTCGCTTGAGCCGTCAGGTGACTGACGGCCCAGATAGATGGCTGCTGCCCCGGAAGGGGTACAGAACCCGGCTTACACGCTTGCTCAGCTTATTTTTACCGACCGCCGCAGAAACGCTGCGGTCTTTTTGTAGGCCAAGAAATGTTTTTTAGCCGCCTTGCGGGCGAGAGCGAGAGATTTTTTTCTCATTTCTTTGCCAAATGCCCCGGTTTTTTGTATGATATTACTGTGGGGAGGCGGGGGCCAAGGCAGGGGAGGGCGCCCCCCCCGACCCACTGTAGCGGAAAGGAGTGCGCCCTTGGACGAAAAATGCGCGAAACTGTTGAGAATACTTGCCGTTCTATTCGTGATTTTACTTATCTTGGCTTACGGCCACCGCATTGCCTCCATGCTCACCCCGGTGGTGATTGCCGTCCTCCTTGCCCTGCTGCTCTTGCCCCTGGTCGATTACCTGGCGGCTAAGTTCAAGTCCCGGTTCTTGGGGACAGTCGCCGTGCTCTTACCGACCTTTGCTTTGATCTTTATGGGGTTGTGGTGGGCGATGAGCCAGTTGTACCGGGAGGCAGAAAAGTTCATTCTTTCCTTTCCCTCGATTATCACGAACCTTCAGCTCCTGTTCAATGAACGCATACTGCCTGCCGTCAAGGGGACCAGGTATGAAGAGCTGTTTTTTGTCATCCGGGACGATGTAATCCTCCAGGCCATATCTTGGGTTCAGGACTTGGCAAAAACACTGATCAGCTCGGGATTAAACTTTGTCAGCACCTTGCCCGGCCTTTTTCTGGCTTTTATGGTGGCGTTCTTGCTGGTCATCTACCTGGTCTACGATAAAAAATGGGTTTTCAACCTCATTCCCACCGCCGACGATAATATTGGCCAGACCCTAAAGTCTATCTACGGCTTTATTAAATCCCAGCTCATGCTGATCATCATCACGGCGGCAATCTGTATGCTCACTTTTTCCTTGTTGGGAATACCCTATGTCTTTGCCCTGGGGGCCTTAATCGCCATTCTCGACCTGCTGCCCATCCTGGGAACCGGCACCCTGCTGGTACCCATGGTGGTCTGGTACTTTATCCTGGGCCGCCCCATTACTGCGGTGATCTTGGCGGTGCTCTACGGCGTGATCATTGTGGTCCGGCAGATCGTCGAGCCCAAGCTCTTGGCTAACAACCTGGGCATTCATCCGGTGGTTGCCATCCTCTCGGTTTTTTTAGGCCTGAAACTCTTTGGCGCCGTCGGCCTGGTTCTTTTGCCCCTTGTCACTTCTATTGCGGCCAGTTTTCCCCGGTTCAAGAGGCTGAGACGTTAATTTTTTGGGAGGGATGAACAGTGCCTGCCAACCTGACCCAACAGTATTACGCCGCCGAAGAAGCCTTTAAAAAAGCTGGAACCTATGAGGAAAGGCTAGCCGCTCTTGAAGAGATGCTGGCCACTGTGCCCAAGCACAAAGGGACGGAAAAAATTCAGGCGGACATAAAAAAACGCCTCTCCCGGATGCGAAAAGAGAGCGGGCAGGGCCAAGGGACGGGCAGCCGCCAGGAGGACCCTTTTCTCATCGAGGCCCACGGCGCCGGCCAAGTCCTTTTATTGGGCCCTCCTAACGCGGGCAAGTCCGCCCTAGTGCAGGCCTTGACCAACGCCAAGACTGTGGTGGCGGACTACCCCTATGCCACCGTTTTGCCCGTTCCGGGCATGATGAAATTTGAAGACATTTCTATCCAATTGGTGGACACGCCCCCTTATATACCGGGGGGAGTGGCGGGAAACTTTCTTTCCGCCATCCGCAACAGCGATCTACTGGCCCTGGTCATCGATCTCGCCGACCAGGACTCAGCGGATCAACTGGCGGAAATGCTGGAGTTTTTGCGGGAAAAGCGGATTCTCCGGGAGGAAGTGCTGCCCGGCGTGCGGGCTTTCACCCCGGATAAAGTTCTGGTTTTGGGCAATAAAGGGGATTTGGCCCCAGACCCGGAGCTTATTGAAATGATTGAAGAACTGGTTCCCGGGTGTCCCACCTTGCTGGCCGTCTCCGCCCTCACCGGCGACAATCTGGACCGCTTCGGCGCTCTGGCCTTTGAGCGTTTACAGGTCATCCGGGTCTACACCAAGCGGCCGGGAAAACCACCGGACCTGGAACGGCCCTTTGTCCTGCCCCGGGGTAGCACCGTATCCGACTTAGCCGGTTCTATCCACAACGAACTGGCTGAGACCATGAGGATCGCCAAAGTGTGGGGTTCCACCAAATTTGAAGGTCAGGCGGTTAACCACGACTATGTTTTAGCGGACCGGGACATTGTCGAATTGAGTTAAAAAATAACAGGGACTTTAATCCCTGTTATTTTAGCGCTTGGGGGAAAATGTGGCGCAGCCCGTTTCTTCGGTGTCTGAGGCATCGGAGGGCTGTATTTCGATGCTCGAGGCCAGGCAGTGGTCCCCGTGGGCATAGTAGCGGCAAGCGCTGACGACGCACTTGACTCGGGAAATGGCGGAGTCAGCTTTATCCACCCGCATTTTTTCACCTCCCCTAGTAGTATTTAAGCAGGAGCGGGAAGCTATGCGGTACTGATACTATTTCACCACCAGGTTCAGCAGTTTATCCGGGACCCACACCGTCCGGATAACGGTTTTGCCATCTAGGGCCAAGATTACTTTATCCCTGCCCCGGGCCGCTTTTAAAGCCCCCTCCTCAGCCAGACCAGGAGGGATTACCATGGTATCCCGGAGTTTGCCGTTAATCTGGATGGGAACGGTCACGGTTTTTTCGCTGATTGCTTCGGGATCATAGGTCGGCCAAGGCTGCAGATGAACGCTTGTCTTGTGGCCCCGCCGCTGCCACATTTCTTCGCTGAGGACCGGGGTGAGTGGGGCCAGCAGGAGGAGGAGGGTATCTATGGCCTGCGCCCAGAGGAGGTTGCCCTGGGCCCCTTCACCACGGTTTTTGGCAAGAAAAGCGCTGAGTTCCATCAGGGCGGAGATCATAGTATTGAACTTAAAGCATTCCATTTCTTCGGTCACCCGCTTGATGGTTTTGTGCAGGAAGCCTTGGATATCATCGGGGGAAACAACCCTGGCCCGCGACTCCGGTTCTTGCCCCATGGCCAACCGAGCCACCCGGTTCAGGAAGCGGGTGACGCCGTTAATGCCCTCGCTGTTCCAGGGCCCCCCCAGTTCCCAGGGCGCCATGAACATCAGGTAGACTCTGACAGCGTCGGCGCCGTAACGGTTGACCAAATCGTCGGGGGCGACCACGTTGCCCCGGGATTTGCTCATTTTTTCCCCGTCCTCGCCCAGGATGATGCCCTGGTTGAAGAGGGCGGTTATGGGCTCGGAGATTGAGACCAGCCCCAGGTCCCGCATAGCCTTAGTAAAAAAACGCACGTAGAGCAGGTGCATGGTCGCATGTTCGACTCCGCCGGTGTACTGGTCTACTGGCAGCCAGTTGGCCACCGCCGCGGGGTCAAAGGGCCGGTTTTTTTCTTTGGGACTGACATAGCGATACAGATACCAGGAAGAATCGAAAAAAGTGTCCATGGTGTCAGTTTCCCGCTGGGCGGGTCCGCCGCACTTGGGGCAGGCGGTGTGGAGGAAACCCGCATGAAAGCGGAGGGGGGATTCTCCGGTGGGACGGAATTCTGCGTCCGGGGGCAGGAGGACCGGCAGTTGCTCCTCTGGGACCGGGACCGGGCCGCAATCGGGGCAGTACACAATGGGTATGGGGGTGCCCCAGTAGCGCTGGCGGCTGATCAGCCAGTCCCGCAGGCGGTAGTTTACCTGGGCGTGGCCCAAGCCCCGGGCCAGTAAATCCTCGGTGAGCCCAGCCGCCGCCTCTTGGCTGGCCAACCCCGACCAGGCCCCGGAGTTGATGAGCCGCCCCGGACCCGTCCAGGCCTCGGACAGGGGGTCGCAAAAGCCCTGTTCCGGGGCTATGACCGGAAGGACAGGCAAGCCGTAACTGCGGGCAAAGTCAAAGTCCCGCTGGTCGTGAGCGGGAACGGCCATTATTGAACCGGTACCGTAGCTCATGAGGACGTAGCCCGCTACATAGATGGGAAGGTCTCGGCCGGTGTAAGGGTGGACGGCCCAAGCGCCGGTGAAGACCCCGTCATTTTCTCCGGGGCCCCTCAGCCGTTCTATCTCGGTGCGGCGGCTGGCAGCCCGAACATAGTTTTTCACCGCTCCCGCCTGTTCGGGGGCGGTGATGGCGGCCACCATGGGGTGTTCGGGGGCGAGGGCGATGAAGGTGGCGCCAAAAAT
>DGZR01000003.1:7577-8155 GCA_002397155.1 Firmicutes bacterium UBA4975
AAGGAGAATTGGACACCCCGGCTGCGGCCAATCCAGTTGGTCTGCATCACCCGAATCTTCTCCGGCCAGTTCAGGCCGCTAAAATCCAATAGTTCGTCGGCATAGGCGGTAGTTTTCAGGAACCACTGATCCAGTGTACGCTTTTCTACCGGGGTGTCGCAGCGTTCGCAGGCCCGGTTATCGCCGACGACCTGCTCCCGGGCCAGGGTGGTATTGCAGTTCGGACACCAGTCTACCGGGGCGTGTTTTTTGTAGGCCAGACCCTTTTCGTAGAATTTGAGGAAGAGCCACTGATTCCACTTGTAGTAATCGGGGTCGCAGGTGATTACTTCGGTGTCCCAGTCAAACATGGCCCCCATGTTTTTAAGTTGCTGGCGCATGTGCCGGATATTGGCGTAAGTCCACTTGCCCGGGTGAATGTTGTGCTTGATCGCGGCGTTTTCCGCCGGCAGGCCAAAGGCGTCAAAGCCCATGGGAAAAAGGACTTTGTACCCCTGCATGCGCTTGTAGCGGGCCCTGGCGTCGGAGGGGGCCATGGCATACCAGTGACCCATGTGCAGGTCGCCGCTGGTATAGGG
>DGZR01000086.1:0-2014 GCA_002397155.1 Firmicutes bacterium UBA4975
AAGGCACCTAGATCGAGATTCATCCCGGAGACGACAAAGAAGATGGACAAGATGGGCGGGGCAAAGCGCTCCACCTGCCGATAGAGTTCTTTATCTCGAGTCAGGTTGATGTAAGTGGCGCCGAGGAGCATGCAAGAAAGCAAGGGGGAGATATTAACAGCGGCGCACAGGCCGGCCAAGCCCAAGAGCAAGGAGATGGTAAGGATGAGGCGATTGTCCTCGCTCCGCCTGGGGCTCATCAATTTACTGAGGATGATCCCACCTAAAAAGCCGATGGCTAATGCGCCCAGGTTGTATAGCACCGGCAAAGCTAACTCGGCAGATTTTTGCCGCCCTCCCCCCGCTGTGCTGATAACCCCGGCCACCAGGCTGAAGACGATGAGACAGACGGCGTCATCGAAAGCAACGACGGGGAGCAGGGTATGGACGAAGCTCCCCCGGGCATCGTACTGGCGGATGGTGACCATGGTGCTGGCCGGTGCCGTCGCTGTGGCGATAGCCCCCAAGAGCACACAAAAATTCCAGTCCAGATAAAAGATAAAGCGGATGGACAGGGTGACCAAGACCCCGGCCAGCAGGGATTCAAAGAGAGTGATGATAAAAATACCCCTTCCCATGCCACGGAAAGTCTCTTTTTTAAAAAAACGTCCCACACCGAAAGCGATGAAAGCCAGAGCGATGTCGCTGATAAACCCCATGTTCTCTGTTATTGCCGGGGGAATAATCTTGAGGACACTGGGTCCGATCAGCACTCCCGCCAGGATGTAGCCGGTGACGTTGGGCAGCTTGACCAGTTTAGTGAGGCGCGTGAGAATAAACCCCGCCAGGAGTATGGAAGCCAAGGATAAAAGGATCAAGGTCTCATCATTCAAGAGGCCAAGTAAGTTCCCCATGATATTCCCCCTTGTCTTTTTAAATGAGCGAGCTTTTGCGGGCGACCAGACAATTATATGTTATACATATTGCGGGAAGACGAAACCTTGCCGGTCCCGTCGGCTTGGACAGATAGAAAAACAAAAAAGCAGGCCTTACCCCTCGCCCGCCCCTTAATTGGATACTTAGTTGATTGCTTTTGTCCGGTTACCCCTATTTAGCTTTTCGCTGTGCGTCCGGCGTTTAGGACCGCCAAGATGGTGACGCCCACATCGGCAAAAATTGCCTCCCAGATATTGGCCACCCCCAGCACCCCCAAGAAGACGAAGAGAACTTTTATCCCCAGGGCCAGGAAGATGTTTTGCCGGACTATCTGCCTGGTGCGCCGGGCAATCCCGATTCCTCGAGCCAGCTTTGCAGGGGCGGCCTCCATGAGGACCACATCGGCGGCTTCGATGGCGGCGTCGCTGCCCAGGCCCCCCATCGCCACCCCGATTTCCGCCCGGGCCAGCACCGGCGCATCGTTGACTCCGTCGCCGACAAAAGCCAGGCCCCGGCGGTTTTTCCCCTTTAGCTCCCTTTCCATTTCTTCCACTGCGGCCACTTTATCTTCGGGGAGCAGCTCGGCAAAAAAAGCGTCCATCCCCAGGTGCTGGCTTACCGCCGCCGTGACGTCGGCGTCGTCGCCGCTCAGCATCACTGTCCGCCTTATTCCCAACCGGCGCAGACGACGGAGGGCTTCTTTAGCGTCTCCTTTTACCTCGTCGGAGATTACCAGGTAGCCGGCGTAGACGCCGTCAATGGCCACGTACACCCTGGTCCCCGCCGCTTGGCAATCTTCGTGAGGAATGTCCATGCTGTGCATGAGCCGGTCGTTGCCGGCCAGGACCCGGTGGCCGTCGACAACCGCCGAAACCCCTAAAGCGGGAATCTCCCGGTACTCTTCGACTCGGTCCGGGACCGGGGCCCCACCATGCATTTCCCGGTAGGCCTCCCGGATGGAGAGAGCAATGGGGTGATTGCTGTAAACTTCGGCTCCGGCCGCCGCGGCCAGGACTTCTTCGGCCGAAGCGGCCCGGGGGATGATTTCGCTGACTCGAAAGACCCCCTTGGTTAGAGTGCCGGTCTTGTCGAAGACGAC
>DGZR01000086.1:2199-4570 GCA_002397155.1 Firmicutes bacterium UBA4975
CCGGTCTTGTCGAAGACGACGGTGTCCAGGTTGGCCAGAGAATCGATGTAATTGGCCCCCTTGACCAGAATACCGTTTTTGGACGCCGCCCCGATGCCGCCGAAATAACCCAATGGGATGGAGACTACCAGGGCGCAGGGGCAGGAGATGACCAACAAGACCAGGGCCCTATAGAGCCACTGGCTAAAGAGGGCGCCGGGCAAAACAAGGGGGGGCAAAATAGCGACGAGAGCCGCTCCTCCCACTACGGCAGGGGTATAGTAGCGGGCGAATTTTGTAATGTACTTTTCGGTGGGTGCCTTTCTCTCCCCTGCCCTCTCCACCAGGTCAAGAATCCTGGCCAGCGAAGAATCGGCGAAGGGCTTGGTCACCTTTACCGTGAGCAGCCCCTGGCCGTTGACCATGCCGGCCAAGACCCTTTCGCCGACCTGGGTTTTCCGGGGTACGGATTCTCCGGTCAGGGCGGCGGTGTTCAAAAAAGAAACGCCCTCCAGGACCACCCCGTCCAAGGGCACTTTTTCCCCGGGCTTGACCAGGATGACCTGGCCTACCGCAACCTGGCGGGGGTCAACCTGCCGGGTGTCCCCGTTAATCCGGAGGTTGGCGTACTCGGGCTGAAGGCGGAGGAGAGCGGCGATGGAGCGACGGGAGCGGTCCACCGCCCGCTCCTGGAGGTATTCGCCCACGGCGTAGAAGAGCATCACACTTACGGCCTCCGGCAACTGGCGGATGGCGATAGCGCCTAGGGTGGCCAGGGTCATCAAAAAGTTTTCGTCCAGGAGGCGGCCCCTCAGGAGGTTTTTCGCCGCTTTGAGGATTACCGGACCCCCCACCAGGAGGTAGGCCGGGGCGAAAAGAGCGATCGCCGCCCAGGACCAGGATGGCCCGGGCCAAGCGGCGGGCAAGATGATACCCAGGATAAATAAGAGCCCAGAGACGATAATTCGGAGCAGGTCATGGTTTTTCTGACCGGCCTCAAGCAAGGCGGCTTTTGCCCCTTCCTCCAGGCGCACCCCCGAATCTACCCGTTCAATGGCGGCCCGGGCCAGGCCGATGAGATCTGGCGGCAGATCCAAGGACGAGGCAGTAAAATTGATTTTGACCTGCTCCAGGCCCGGTATTTTATTCAGTTCAGCCTCAATCTTGGCGGCGCAGTCGGGACAGTCCAAGCCCCGGATAGAATAGCGCATCTTCGTCTCTCCTTTAGCCGGTGATGTCAGGGAAAAAGGTTTATGCCGTTCCGGCTCGGGCCAGGTTAGCCGCTACCCGGGGCAGCCCGCTCCCCGGTTCCGGGGTCTTTACCCGGTAGCCGCAGCGGGCGATAGCGTTGACAGCCAAGATATCCATGGCGTCGATGAAGCCGAAGCTACCTTCCCTTTCCGGGGCCATGACCAGGGAGAGCTCGGTGCAGGCTAAGAGAAACCGGCATCCGTCAAGGCCCTCTAAGATCTCCCCCAGTCTTGTTCTATTTTCCGCCAGGGGCCTGCTCCCCCCCTTGACCGAGAGGATTACCTCCATCAGCCCAGCTTGGCGGCCGGGGTCGGGATAAAAGACCTCCGGCTCTTCTCCGGCATTTTCCTCCCCGTAGACCCGGGCTTTGGCGGTGCCCTCGGTGCCGAGGACGCATATCCGCCAACCCCGGTGCTGCTTTTTTAAGTATTCCCGGGCTAGCTCAATCATGTCGAGGAATATTATGCCCTCTTGGGCCCCCAATTGGGGCGCGAAAATATGGGCGGTGTTGCATGGGAGGATGAAGTGCTTGCAGCCCAGCTTTTTTAGATCGGCAACTGCCGCCAAGAGAGCCGGAAGGGGAGAGGGACCCCGGCCCAGGATGTACTCGGTCCGGTCCGGTATGCGGGGATTGTTGGCAATGCAGATCTGCATGTGCTCTTGGTCGCTCTCGGCAGCGGTGAGATACACCAGGCGGCGAAATATTTCCACTGTGGCGGCGGGGCCCACCCCGCCGATTATACCCAGGTCATACATAAGCAGTGCCTCCCTTTTGTTGAGTAAAGAGACAGTTCATCATAATAATACTAGGGCGGGAAAAAATCAACCCGCCGGAGTTCTCCCTGCATAAAGCCTACCCTGCTACCGGGAGTTTGGCAAGGGGGATAAAAGTGC
The DNA here is from genome assembly GCA_002397155.1 of Firmicutes bacterium UBA4975. Classification (GTDB taxonomy): domain Bacteria; phylum Bacillota; class Proteinivoracia; order UBA4975; family UBA4975; genus UBA4975. The sequence goes on from DGZR01000086.1 coordinate 4,324, forward strand.
CAGCCCTTCATAAAAAAAACCTGCTTTTGCAAAGGCAGGTGAATTTTTAAAGTTTTTACCGCTTGGAGAATTGGGGCGCCCGCCGAGCGGCTTTGAGACCGTATTTTTTACGCTCTTTCATGCGCGGGTCCCGGGTAAGATAGCCGGCTTTTTTGAGGACGGGCCGGAGTTCACTGTCCACCTTGAGCAGGGCCCGGGCAATGCCGTGGCGGATGGCCCCGGCCTGGCCGCTGACGCCGCCCCCATG
>DGZR01000086.1:4856-6036 GCA_002397155.1 Firmicutes bacterium UBA4975
ATCTCTCGCTTATTGATCATGATTTTACCGTCGCCGGGGACTAAGCGGACCCGGGCAATGGCGTTTTTCCGGCGGCCGGTTCCATAGTACTGCAGTTTTGCCATTTAGTGAGTTCCCCCTTTCTAAGCTCTCAGTTCCCATTTTTCGGGTTGCTGGGCAGCCTGTTCATGCTCGGGGCCGGCATAGACCCGGAGCTTTTTGAGCATAGCCCGGCCCAGCCTATTGTGGGGGAGCATGCCCTTTACCGCAAGGTAAACGGCTTCACCCGGTTTCTTTTGCATGAGAGTGGCGAAATTGACGGTTTTAAGTCCGCCGGGGTACCCGGAGTAGCTGTAGTACAGCTTGTCGGCGGCTTTATTGCCGGTAACCGCCACCTGGCCGGCATTGATTACAATAACGTGGTCCCCGGTGTCTACATTGGGTGTAAACGTGGGCTTGTGTTTACCCCGCAGCAGGGAAGCGACTTCACTGGCCAGGCGACCCAGGGTCTGACCCTTGGCGTCGACAAGCAGCCATTTGCGCTGTACCTCGGCGGGTTTGGCCATATAAGTGGAACGCATGCAATGTTTCCTCCTCGCAAGATCCTGTTATATCCGGGGCTCACGGATAAACATATCCTGAGTTATTTTATTACAGCCTGGTGTAACTGTCAAGGGACGGGCGGTAGAGGACTTTTTCCAGGAACAGTCCTCGGGCCGGGGCAGTGGGCCCGGCGGCGACCCGGTCTCGGGCCGCCAGGATGGCCTCCAGCTCAAGAGGGCGGAATTTGCCTCGGCCTACTTCTACCAGGGTCCCCACAAGAATCCTCACCATGTTGTACAAAAAGCCGTCCCCGACGCAGGTAATCGTCAGCCAATCCCCCCGCCGTCGGCAGTACAGGTGGCGGAGGGTGCGGGTGGTATCCCGGACGGGAGAGCCCGCCCCTTGAAAACTGGCAAAGTCCTTGCGGCCGATGCAGGCGGCGGCGGCCAAGTTCATGGCGGCACCATCCAACTCGCCGGGCAAGGTCCAGCAGTATCCGGCCCCGATAGCCGGGGCCGGCCGCCCCAGGCGGATAAAGTAGCGATATATCTTGCCCCGGGCCCAGGTCACGGGGTGAAAGTTCCCGGGGACGGCATAGGCCCGGACTACCCGGATGTCCGGGGGCAGGTGCCAATTGAGGGCTCCGGGCAGCTTTTCC
>DGZR01000004.1 GCA_002397155.1 Firmicutes bacterium UBA4975
TTTTGGTTTACGCTTTCGCACGCGCGTGCCGCTGTACATCCCCGAGGGAGCGCGGTTCAAGCAGAGCCCCGGCGAGGAGAGGACAGCCCCTTCTGAGGATGTTCTGTCTAAATTGTACCTGGGCATGCCCCAGGGAGAAGTGGAGGCGGTATTGGGCAGGCGGGACGGGGAAGGTTCCGGGCTGAATTTTTGGCTGTATGAAGACCTGGGCTCGGTTTACTTTAACGATGGCCTAGCCACCCGCTTCAGCCTGCGGGACAGAATCTGGGATGTGGATGAACTGGTCGGCGCCGCGGTACTGGCCCACAATCGTCCTTTATTGCCCGCCGGCGAATACCTGGCGGAAAGCCATGTTCAGCTGGCCCTGGCGGCCGATGAAAAAGGCTTCACCGTTTACGTGGTCTCCCAGTGTCAATCCTGCAACCTGGCGGGGGATTACGACATACGGGTCGCCGGCGCCAGAAACACCCCCCTCAGTTTGACATTTACCAAGGACCCTGCCGGCCATTACCAACTGGCGGAGTACTGGGAACCGGAGGGAGACGGCAAAGCGGCTCTTCGGGCCAGGTTCCCTGAGAGCACCTGGGCGGAGCTGGATTCCGAAGGGTACCTGGAATATCTAGGCTGCAGCTGTGAGTTTGATACCTGGTTCCACTTCTTCGGTGCCGCTCCCTACACCGCTCCTTTAGGCATTGAACTGGGAACAGTCCTGGTTACAAATGTGGCAGCGCATAATGTGGAAACGGCCCAGGATTTTGACGGGCAGGACTACGCTTATTTTCTAGTTCGGTATTTTCCCGGGGCTCGAATCCAGATTGAAGAGGCCGATATAGAGAAAGTCGAAAAAATCGGAGCCGGGTGGTTCCTCCAGTATACCGACGCCGCTAAAAACAGGGCGATTTCAGGCCCGGAAGAAGACATAGAAATAACCCCGGACCTGCTCGGTCTTTACCAGCCTCTGACCGGCAGATATGCCATAGCTTTTAAAGAATACATTTATCCCTGATCGCATCTTTCCAAGGCAAGAAGCGCTTCCCCGAAAAACCGGAAGCGCTTTGTTTTATGGACGAAGAGGATTGCGGCGGGCTGGGGTCTAATACTTAAGCAATCCCAGGCGGCGGCGGGCTAACTTCGCAATTGCGGTCGAGAGCTCTCCGGGCACCTGCGGGTATATTGGGGGCGGAGGTTGCGATGGAAAAGCAAGATAGAATCAGCGCCGTGAGCAGAATGCAGTCCTACATGGCCGAACATTTGAACGAGGAAATAACCCTAGAGGCCCTGGGCGAAGCGGCCGGCTACAGCAAGTACCACGCCGCCCGGGTGTTTAAAGAACTGACCGGGCTCACGCCTTTTCAAGCCATCCGCGCCCTGCGCTTGACCCAAGGGGCGGCGGCCTTGCAGCAACCCCGGGAAAAGGTGGTGGACGCGGCCTTGGCCAGCGGCTTCGACTCCCACGAGGGCTTTACCAGGGCATTCGCCCGTCGGTTTGCCATCAATCCCCAGGATTACCGGCGAAAGACGCCGGCGGTGGCCTGGTTCACAGCTTATCCAATCGAAGCTTACTACCAACTGAAAGAAGGTAAAAGTATGGGGAAAGTGAGTACCCCCGCGATTGTCACCGTCACCCCCGTGGAGCGTCCTCCCCGAAAACTCATCCTCAAGCGCACCGTCAGGGCCACGGACTACCTGTCCATGTGCGAAGAAGTTGGCTGCGATTGGGAGGGGCTCTTCAACAGTATCCCGGAAAAGCTGGATACCTTTTGCGCCTGCGACCTGCCGCCCCGCCTGGTAGCCCCTGGCACCGGGCCCCATGCCTTTGGGGTGGAAGTGCCGGCCGACTATGACAAGCCCATCCCGGCGGGCTGTGATGCAATCGACCTGCCCGCCTGTACCCTGCTGTTTTTCCAAAGCGCCCCTTATGAGCGGGAAGCAGATTTCGGTATGGCCTATGAGTCCGTGTACGCGGCGGTGGCGGCCTACCAGCCGGAGAGGTACGGCTGGCAATTCGCTCCGGAACTGGGACCCAAGTGCACCTTCGCCGCCAAGCCGACGACGGGGGCCAGGCAAGCCGTGCCCGTCAAGCCTATCGGGCAACCCGGGGCTAAAGAATAGACCAGGGAGACCCCTTGGGTAGGTTTACCCAGGGGTCTATGAAGTAAAGAAATGTTACTTTAACGAGACCAATCCCGCTGAGTCAAAATGTCTGCCCATAGGGAACAAGTCGGTTGTTGGGAATATGATTGGCTCAGCTTTTATGCTGGCATGCCTGAGTGCGCAGAAAAGTACGAGTGGCGGGAAAAGCGGAAGGGCAAAGTGCAAGGACCTAAAAAAGTGCGACAGAAAGACTCCGTCCCCGCTGTCGCGGAAAGGGGTTGAACGAAAATGAAATTTGTCTTTCGGGCAGCGGTCCCAAGCGATGCGGCAGAACTGAATCGATTGAACGCGGCCTTCAACGGCCCGGTGGGCGCTACCGACCAGTCCATCGCCCTTTCCATCCGCGATAACCGCCAAGAGCAGGTCTTTGTAGCAGAATGGGCTGGCCAACTTGTTGGTTTTTGCTGCGTGCAGCTGTTCAAGTCTTTTTGCTACGACCGCAATTATGCCGAGATAACGGAGCTATTTGTGGCTGAAGAGCACCGCCGAAAGGGCATTGGTGCCGTCCTCATGGGATACGCTGAGGGCTACTATTCCGACAAAAATATCGCCGGTTTCCAGCTCTTTACCAGCGGGGAAAACACCGCCGCGCAAAGATTTTATGAGGGCCGGGGCTACGCAAAAACCGAGGAAATAATGTACAGGAAGAGAAAAGCGGCGCCAAATAAATGCCTGAAGTGATTTCGTGGTTTTAGACATTTTGCGTCCTTAAGCAACGCCCCCATCAACGGCGTCG
>DGZR01000006.1:0-11659 GCA_002397155.1 Firmicutes bacterium UBA4975
CCGGACACAGTGTAGCCGCCGGCCACCAATTCTTCACCGGATTGATTGCGGAGTATTTTTCCTCTGTCGATGATTACCACGTCCTCGATTACCCCCGCCACTTCTTCAATGAGGTGGGTGGAAATGACATAGGTGGCGGGTCGCTGGGAATAGCGCTCCAAAAGCAATTTGTAAAAAAGGTCCCGGTGGTTGGCGTCCAGGCCCAGCACCGGCTCATCCAGGAGAAGGTAGGGGCAGTTAAGGGAAAGAGCGACGACGATCTTCATAATTGAGGTGTAGCCGGTGGAAAGGGCGCCCACCTTTCTTTTCAGGTCCAGGCCAAATCGTTTGGCCAAGTTCCGGGCGTATTCTTGGTCAAAATCCGGGTAGAACTGTTTGCTCCAGGCCAAGACCCTCTCGACCTGCATGCTCCGGGGGTAGAGCTGGTTTTCCCCGATCATGAAGATTCGGCTCTGGGCCCGGTCGTTTTCCCCGGCCGGCAGCCCGTCCACCAGCACTTGGCCGGCGTCGGGAAAAATCCGGTTGGCGATGATGTTGAGGAGGGTGGTCTTGCCGGCCCCGTTGCGCCCCAAGAGCCCGTATATTTTTCCTTCCGCAAATTCAAGATTGACCGCCGTGAGAGCGGTGAGAGACCCATACCTCTTTTCCAAGCCGACGATTTCAATGCCCATTTTCATACCCTCTTTCCACCATGGCGATGGCCTCTGCCAGGCTGACGCCCAATTTTTTTCCCTCGGCCGCAAGCTTAAGTACAAAATCATGGTAAAACTGATCTCTCCTTTTAGCCCGCAGGGCCTCGGTCGCTCCCTTTTTGACAAACATCCCTACCCCTCGCTTTTTGTAGATGGCGCCATTCTCAACCAGGATATTGATTCCCTTGAGGGCCGTCGCCGGGTTGATCTTGTAGCGGGTAGAAATCTCCGTGGTGGAAGGAATCTGGGTTTCTTCCTCGTAGGCCCCCGCCAGGATGGCATCCTCCATCCTTTCCGCCACTTGGACAAATAGCGGCTTCTCATCATTGGCTAAAGGCAATGAGCCACCTCCCTTGACTAGTTAACTACTGGTGCAACTAACTATACATCCTCCCGCCGACCTTGTCAAGTCCCTCCCTCCCCAAGTATTTTGGGTACTAATCCCCTCGGCGACTGGGGCTGACTCTCACCCAGGAGTTGTGGTAAGATAGGCGAGGGGTAACACTAATAGGGGGTGAAGGCCTTGGCAAAATTACCGGCCTACTTTGGCCCTTCGGCTTTTGGCTTGAAGATGGGGGTTATTGTCCCCGGTTCAAATTTACTGACCATGCTCGTTCAGGTTATCGGCCAATGCAATCGGGACTCGGTTCTGGACGACGGGGATGTCCTGTGCGTCACTGAATCGGTGCTGGCCCGTTCTCAGAATAATTACGTCACCGTCGGGGAAATCGCCGGGGAGATTCAAGAAAAACTACCCTTCGGGCCGGTTGGCAGAATCGGTGTCCTCTTTCCCATCGCCAGCCGCAACCGCTTTGCCAAAGTGCTGGAGGCCATAGCAGCCGCCGTGCCGGAGGGTGAGGTAGTGGTGCAGCTTTCCTGGCCCCGGGACGAAGTGGGAAACCCCGTCATTTCAGAACAGTTTGCCCTAGATCTGGGCAAGGGACCGGGGGACCCGATCTCCCCCGAAGAACTAATGGGGGGCAGTTTCCGCCACCCCATAACCCAAGTCGATTATCTTGAACTTTACCGCCAGATTATCCGGTCCCGGGGTGCCCGGCCCGTTGTCTATCTCAGCAACGACCCCGTCGCCATCCTCGCTTACCGGCCCCAGGGAGTAGTGGTGGCGGACATCCACCAGCGGGAAAAGACCAGGGCCGGCCTTGCAGGGAGGGTGGAGGTGATCACCCTAGGGGACCTGTGCTCGTCCCCCGGCCGCCGGGCTTGGTCGGAGTGGGGCCTCTTGGGCAGCAATATGTCCTCGGGGGATATGCTCAAACTAGCGCCCAGGTGCGCTTCGGCCTTCGCCCGAGATGTACAGCGGGAAACGGCGGAAAGCACCGGCAAGGAGATAGAGGTCCTGGTCTACGGAGATGGGGCGTATAAAGATCCGACGACCCAGATTTACGAACTGGCTGATCCCCAGCCTGTCTTTGGCGCCACCCCCGGGCTGGCTAACTTATTGCGGGAGGGCTTTAAGTACAAGTACCTGGTGGATTTTTACCACCAGCGGGGACAGAGCGTGAAAGAAATTGAGGCCTTACTCAGGCAGAGATCTCCTGAGGGATTGGAATACGCCGAAACCGGGGGCACCACCCCCCGGCGCCTGGAAGACGTCATCGCCAGCTTGGCCGACTTAGTCAGCGGTTCGGCCGATGCCGGCACTCCGGCGGTCCTGGTAAAGGGATTCTTTGGTTAGGGCTGGCGGTATTTGAAAAGGGTTGAAAGAATACATATTAACAACAGCGAATAAAGGGGGAACCGTAGTGGAGGACCAAAAGACCTTGTCCATCCTCGCTCACATCTTGGGGATATTTACCGGATTTATCGGACCCTTGATCATTTTCCTGGTCACCCGGGAGGACCAGGCTGTGGCAAAGGCCAATGCCCGGGAAGCTCTCAATTTCCAAATAACCCTGGCTTTGGCGGCTATTGTCTCATCCTTGCTCATAATCATCGTCATCGGCATAGTCGGCTTGGTAGCCGTCGGCATCGGCAATGTGGTTTTCTCCATTCTCGCCGCCATGGCGGCCAGCCGAGATCAGGAGTACCGCTATCCAGTTTCTCTGCGCTTGCTGAAGTGAGAGTATAGGTTCTAAAAACCCGTCTATACCGCCGATTTGGGGCCCCCAGGGCCCCCTTTTGTTGCAATAGGTCAAGGGGTCTTGCTATAATTAGCAAAGCTTGTATTTGAGGGGGATAATAATGGCAGAGGCCAACGAAACCAGTAATTTCATCCGAGCCATCATCGACAGGGACTTGGCGGCAGGACTCAATGAGGGGCGAGTACATACCCGGTTCCCGCCGGAGCCCAGCGGCTACCTGCATATCGGCCATGCCAAGGCTATCTTGCTGAATTACGCCATAGCCCGGGATTACAAGGGCAAATTCAATCTGCGCTTCGACGACACCAACCCGATCAAGGAAGAGCAGGAATACGTCAATTCCATCCTGGAAGATATCAGGTGGCTGGGGGCTGACTGGGAAGACCGGCTCTACTACACCTCGGATTACTTTGAGGTCAAGTACGAGTTTGCTTGCCGCCTGATCAAAGCGGGGCGGGCCTATGTCTGTGACCTAAGTCCCGAGGATATCCGGGACTACCGGGGCACTCTCAACGAACCCGGCCGAGAAAGCCCCTATCGCAATCGTCCCGTGGCGGAAAACCTTGCCCTCTTTCAGGCGATGAAGAACGGGGAGTTCCCCGAGGGCGCCCGGGTGCTCAGGGCGAAAATCGACATGGCTTCGGGTAACTTGAACATGAGGGACCCGGTCCTCTACCGGGTCCTCAAGGCCAGCCACCACCGCACGGGCAATAAGTGGTGCATTTACCCCATGTACGATTTTGACCACCCTTTTTCCGACGCTCATGAGGGCATCACCCACTCCCTCTGTTCAATAGAGTTTACCGACAATCGGCCCCTCTACGATTGGGTTGTGGAGAACGCCCAGGAACTCATACCCGAGGCCATAAAGAGCCGCTCCCGCCAGTACGAGTTCGCCCGCCTCAATCTCACTTACACTGTCATGCAAAAGCGCAAGCTCCGCCGCCTGGTAGAGGAGGGGTTTGTCGCGGGCTGGGACGATCCCCGCCTGCCCACCATCGCCGCCTTAAGGCGCCGGGGGGTGACTCCAGAAGCGGTGGCGGACTTTTGCGAGCGAATCGGGGTGGCCCGAGGGGATAGCACCGTGGACCTGGCCCTGTTTGAGCACTGCATCCGGGAAGATCTAAACCCCCGGGCCCACCGCTACATGGCGGTGTTGGAACCCCTAAAAGTAGTAATAACCAACTGGCCCGAAGACAAGGTGGATTGGGTTGAACTGGAGAATCTGCCCGGCGACGAGCTGGCGGGCAGCCACCGGGCGCCATTTGCCCGGGAAATATTCATCGAAGGGGAAGACTTTATGGAAGACCCCCCGAAAAAGTACCACCGCCTTTTCCCTGGGGGAGAGGTTCGCCTCAAGGGCGCTTACGCCATAACCTGCCAAGGGGTGGTAAAGGACGGGACGGGCAGGGTGGTGGAACTCCACTGCACCTATGACCCGGCCACCAAGAGCGGCGAAGACACAAGCGGCAAGAAAATCCGGGGGGTAATCCATTGGGTCTCGGCCAAGCACGGCCTGCCGGCCACGGTGCGCCTCTACGATAATCTGTTCCTGGGGGAGGATCCGGAGGAGGGGGACCCCGAAGGGGATTTTACCCGCAACCTCAATCCCGATTCCCTGCAGGTTCTGGCTAACTGCCTAGTCGAACCGGCCATGGCCGCCGCCAGGCAGGACCAACGCTTTCAGTTTGTGCGCAAGGGTTACTTTTACCCCGATCCCAAGGATTCCCGGCCGGACTCATTGGTTTTCAACCAGATAGTCGGCCTTCGGGACAGTTGGGCAAAACAAAAGGGGGCAAAAGGATAAAATAATAAACAGGGACGGCCGCCGCCGTCCCTGTTTTAAAAAAATCAGGACCATTGATTCAAGACTTTGCCTTCTTTGTCCTTAAAGGAGCCCACAATGAGCATGATGAGGTCTACCAAGGCACCAATGCCAAATAACCCGAGAGTAAAGAGCCAAAGAATACCCGTTCCCACTTTGCCCACATAGAACCGATGAGCGCCCAGAGCACCAAAAAAGAAACACAGTAAAAAGGCCGGCAGAATTTTCTTATCAGAAGACAAGACTTACCCCCCTTTGAGAATGTTGCCTTATAATTCGACGGGCAGGATGTAAATTCCTGCTTACCAAAAGGGGATTAATATGCCCGGGCAAAGATTGCTACTTCCTTGGCCTCTTTGCCGCAATGAACACACTTGGCCTTTGAGTGCAGGCGCTCCCTGGCCCCTTCCTGATCCAGGGGGAGGTTGCGGATGGTGGCCGCCGTCCGCTCCTTTACGGCCAGTTCGCACTCTTCGCCGCCGCACCACCAGGCGTAAACAAAACCCCGCTTCTCAGCGATAGTCTCAGCCAATTCTTCTAGGGTGGCGGCGGCAAAGCTGTTGACCGCCAAAAAGTCCCCGGCGCTTTTGAGCATGTCTTCCTGGATTTGTTCCAAGAGGGTAGGCAGGGCGGTGGTCAAATCGGCCAGAGGCAGGGGTATTTTTTCGCCAGTGTCCCGCCGGACTAAGAGGGCTTGGTGGTTTTCCAAGTCCCGGGGGCCTACTTCCAGGCGCAGGGGCACTCCCCGCATCTCCCAGTCGTTGAACTTGTACCCCGGGGAGTACTCTTCCCGGTCATCTAAATGGACCCTCAGGCCCACCCGGGCCAGGGTCCCCTTCAGCTCTTGGGCCTTGGCCAGGACGATTTCCCTGGCTTTTTTCGGCGCAATCGGCACAATCACCACCTGGGTGGGGGCGATTTTTGGCGGGAGTTTCAGTCCCCGATTGTCTCCGTGGACCATGATCAGGGCACCCACCAAGCGGGTGGAGACACCCCAAGAAGTCTGGTAGACGTACTTGAGCTGGCTGTCCTCGTCCAAGTAAGTGATGTCAAAGACCTTGGCAAAATGTTGGGCCAGGTTGTGGGTGGTTCCGGCCTGCAAGGCTTTTCCGTCCTGCATGAGGGCTTCGATGCTGTAGGTCGCTTGGGCGCCGGCAAATTTCTCCCGCTCGGATTTTCGTCCCGGGATGACGGGGATGGCCATGTCCCTTTCGACAAAATCTCGGTAGACCTCCAGCATGCTCAAGACCTCTGCCTGGGCCTCTTCGCCGGTGCGGTGGGCGGTATGCCCCTCCTGCCACAAGAATTCCGTCGTCCGCAGAAAAGGCCGGGTGACCATTTCCCAGCGCACCACGTTAGCCCACTGGTTGATGAGGACCGGCAAGTCCCGGTAGGACTGGATCCACTTTGAGTACATGGCGCAGATAATGGCCTCAGAAGTGGGGCGCACCGCCAGGCGCTCGCTGAGTTTTTCGGTTCCCCCCTGGGTCACCCAGGCTACTTCCGGCGCAAAGCCTTCAACATGTTCGGCCTCTTTATTCAGCAGGCTCTCGGGAATAAAGAGGGGAAAATAAGCGTTTTGATGGCCAGTTTCCTTAATCCGTCTGTCCAGTCCGGCTTGCATGCCTTCCCAAATCGCGTAGCCGTGAGGCCGGATGACCATAGAGCCCCGGACGGGGGAATAGTCCGCCAGCTCGGCCTTGCGGACGATGTCCACGTACCACTGGGCCGAATCTTCATCCCGGCTGGTGATTTCCTTGACAAATTGCTTTTCCTTGCTCATGATTTCCCTCCTAAAAGTAAAAAGCAGCCCCTTTTCTAAGGACGAAGGGCTGCTTCGCGGTACCACCTTAATTTGTCCCCACCAGGGGACCTCGCCTTGCTGTAACGGGCTGACCCGGCCGATTCATCACCGGCGAGTTCAGGGGTGGGCGGCTGGCGGAGCAGGGAAGCTTGCACCGAACGCTTCTTCTCTGGACTGTCCTCCCAGCTTATGGTCCCTTCATCACTGCAAGCATTTTTGCCAGAATACCATAGACAGCCAAGCCCTGTCAAGGGACTGAGGCCGGGCCCCGGGGATAAAAAAGGCGTTGGGACCCGGGGTCCAAACGCCTAGCTTTCAAAACTGCTACTTGCCGATCAAGAGTAAAATACCGGCAATAATCGCTAAGACCGGCAACCCCTTGTCCACAATTTCCGCTAATGTCCCGGTAAGGGTGACCAAGTTCATGCCGTTGATCCCCGTGAGAATGAGCCAAACACCTAAAAGACCTGCGCCAAGGCGTTTCATTTACAACCCCTCCTCTTCCTCGGTAATAAATATTAAAAAAATTATACCACAGACTGGTTTTTTTTGCCTAGATTTTTCCCGCGAGGGCAATAGGATATTTCTCCCCTTGAATTGTCAGGGATGGGGTTATACAATTATTGTGTCTTTGGAAACCCGAGGAGGAATTGGCTTTGAAAAAATACTTTTTGTTCTTTGTCCTGGCCCTAGTGGCCTTGCCCCTGGCTGGATGCAAAAACCGGGTCCGGGTTGAACTTACTTCTTCCCCTGTCGAAGCCGCTTCCCTAAGGGGGGCCGGTACTTATTCTCCCGGTGAGGAAATCACCGTCAGCGCGCGGCCCGAACCGGGTTGGGAATTTGTCGGCTGGACCCAGGGAGAAGAGGCAGTGGCGGCTACCCCGGACTACACTTTTGTCGTCCGGAATAAAATCAAACTGACCGCTAATTTTCAGCCCCTGGAATACGCCGTTTCCGCCCTGGCTCAAGGCCCGGGCAGTGTCCGTCAGCCGGGGGAGTCGGCCAGCTATGGCCGGGATTATTCTCTCAGCGCAATTCCGGAAGGGGGATACAGGTTTGTCTGCTGGATTGACGAAGGGGAAATCGTCGGTTACAAGGCGGATTATACTTTTACCGTCGCTGGGGACAGGGAATTGACGGCTCTTTTTTGGCCCGACCTTGACTTGGAGGTGGGCGAGGGGGGCAGGGTGGAAGAGGCCTTTACCCTTGAACCGGCCCGAGTCAGCCTTAAGGCGGTTCCCGCTGCCGGGTATGAATTCTTTGGCTGGCTGGACTTAGAGACCGGGCAAGAAGCGGAGCTCGGGGAGGTACTGTCCTTCACTCCCGACAGGATCCGCCGTTTGCTGGCCCGTTTCCGCCAAGAATTGGTGAGCGCCGACGGCAGCGACCTGGCTGCGGTGGTGGGGAAAACTACCACTATCGGCCGCTACGCTCCCGCCGACTTGGTGGAACTGCCAAGCAGTCTCAGCGTCAAAGGGCGACGGGTGCGCAAAGAGGTGGCCCAGGCCCTAGAAGTCATGGCCCAGGCCGCCCGGGCCGAGGGCGTGGTCCTCGACGTCGACTCGGGGTACCGCAGTTACAGCACGCAAGACGACCTCTTTTACCGCTACGCTAAACGGGACGGAGTCCTTGCCGCTGAAAGGTACAGTGCCAGGCCGGGCCAGTCCGAGCACCAGTTGGGCACGGCAGTGGACTTTGGCGGCACCAATAAAAATTACAGCGACGCCTTTGCCGATACCGCCCCGGGCAAGTGGCTGGCCGCCAATGCCCACAACTACGGGTTTGCCCTGAGCTACCCCCGGGGAAAGGAAGAAGTAACGGGCTACATGTTTGAACCCTGGCATTACAGGTATGTCGGCCTTGAACTGGCTCGGGAATGGAAGGAAACGGGGCTGACCCTGATTGAGTTTTTGTCCGCCAAGGGCCTGGTCCCCTAGTTCCGGTTAAAATGGACAAGCTTTAGTAACAAGTAAAGGGGTTTTCAGATGTACAAATTCGACACCTTGATTGAGCGGCGGGGAACGGGCAGCGTAAAGTGGGACGGCCACGCCCAACTGGGCTTCCCGGCGGACGCCCTTCCCCTCTGGGTCGCCGACATGGATTTTCCGGTTCCGGCTGAAATAACTGAGGCCATAAAAAAGCGAATCGCCCATGAGGTGTACGGCTACACCTTGGCTACCGATTCGTACTATGACAGCATTCGCGGTTGGATGGAGCGGCGCTATTCCTGGCCGGTGGCGAGGGAGTGGATCCTGACTGTTCCCGGGGTTGTGCCGGCCATCAATTTGGCTCTGCACGCTTTTACCAAGCCCGGCGACGCTGTCCTCATCCAACCTCCGGTATACCCGCCCTTCTCCAACGCCGTCCTGGGCAATGACCGCCGCTTAATAAAAAATCCCCTGGTCCTGGTCGGGGACAGATACTGTCTGGATTTGGAGGACTTTGAGGCGAAAGTCGTGGAAAACCGGGTCAGGCTCTTCGTCCTCTGCAGTCCCCACAACCCGGTGGGGCGGGTTTGGTCACCCGAAGAACTTTCGGCCATGGCTGAAATCTGCCTGCGGCGCCATGTCCTCATAGTCGCCGATGAAATTCACCAGGACCTGGCCTTTCCGGGGGTCCGTCATTACCCCTTGCCCGCATTGGTGCCCGCCTGTAACGAAAATACTATTATCTGCACGGCGCCCAGCAAGTCCTTCAACATAGCGGGACTCCAGACCTCGAACATCATTGTGCCCGATCCCTTGCTCCGCGAGAAGTACGCCGCCGCCGCCCGTTGCTGGGGTATGAGCAAGGTCAACGCTCTGGGCTTGGTGGCCTGCGAGGCTGCTTATACTTACGGGGCTCCCTGGCTGGATGCCGCCATGGCCTATGTGGCGGCCAATGGAAATTTTGTTCGGGAGTACCTCGGTGCTAATCTGCCCCAGCTCAAAGTCACTGAATCCCAGGGCCTGTTCTTGCTTTGGCTGGATTTGCGGGGGCTGGGTTTTACAGCGGAAGAATTGGAGACCTTTCTCCTCCACCGGGCCCGCCTTTGGCTCAATCAGGGCTATACTTTCGGCGAGGAGGGACGGGGTTTTGTCCGCCTGAACATCGCCTGCCCCCGCGCCCGCCTGGAGCAAGCCCTGGGCCAGTTGGAGGCGGCGGTGAACCAACTGTAACAATCTTATTGAACTGAGGGCGTCGGAGAACCGCCCTTTTTCTTTTCCTTCTTCAATTCTGTCCCTTAAAACCCAAAAGAAAAATGCCCCAAGGGGCATCAGGCAGTCTGCCAGTGACTTTCTAGTTGTTCCTGAATCGCCCCGGCCAGCTCTATATTTTGGAGCTGGGTGGCGGCCCGGGCGACTTGCAGCAGCTTAAAGAGGAGAATTATATCGCTGCGTCCGCCCACCAAGCTCGAGGCCAATTGGTGCAGCTTGTATAAATGATCCCAGAGATCGCCGGCCAGGCCCTCGGTGGAAAAGTCATTGAGGCTCTGGACCCCCCAGATATCGCCCCAACTGGGGAAAAATGAGGGAAAAGCGACGATCTGAATGACCAGTTCCGCTAGTTCACAGGCGCAGCGGGTGGTCTGGTCGTTTTTACACGCCTGGGCCGCTCCGGAAATTGAACTGTGCATCAAGACAATCCGCTTGCTAAAGGAGCCAGAATTCCACTCCAGATCAATGGTGTTTTGTAAATCTGCTATCTGCTGCTGAAGGTGAGCCAATTTCATGAGTCTACCTCCTGGCATGCCCGCCTGCGGGAAATGTATAAATATATTATAACTGTGAGGCGCTGTGGATGTAAATGCCTGTACCGGTTAATTCCGTACTTTTTCCTCTTTTTTAAGTCCGCCCAGGGAATAAAATGGAAGAAGTGGCGTCGCCGCCACCTACTTTTGCTCTTGTCCGCGGATTTTTACTTGGCCCTCGCCGGCATTGCGCACGGTGTACAGCTTCCGCGGTTTTTTTTCTCGAGGGCCATCGGGGCCAAGACCGATTTCTGCCGCTATTTCCTCAGCGCTCTTGGTCCCGGGGGGAAGAGCTTTGCTCCGTTTTTTTCCCACGCTACCACCTCCTCAACATAGTATTGCCAAAAAAGGGTTTTTACTTTCCCAACGATGTGACTGGCAGCACAAAAGTGCCCGAATTATGGGGTGGGAAAGGCCGGGCATCCAGGACTGGCTGGAGCGGCATCGAGCCTAGGAGCGTATTGTTTTTTTCTCGGCTCAATGGTAGTATAGTATCGTGCAAAAAAGCACAGAATTTAATTGGGAGGGTAAGGTAATGAAAAGATCATTATCACTAGTTTTAGCGCTGGCAATGATGGTTGCAGTTTTTTCAGCTACCGGGTGTAAACCGGCGCAGGGTCCTGTCAAGCTCGGGCTCGGCTCAGTTACTTCAATCGCAAGTTCCAAGGACGCCGCCGAAGGAGTGACAGCTGTGGCCCAGGCCGACACCACAATTGTCGCAGTGGCTCTTGATAAAGACGGCAAGATCCTCGACGTGAGGATCGACACGGCCCAGACCAAGGTAAACTTTAACGCCGAAATGGCCATCACCAACGACAAGAGTGCCGCAATCAAGACCAAGCAGGAATTGGGTTTTGATTACAACATGAAGAACTCTTCCGCTATCGGCAAGGAATGGTTTGAGCAAATCGCCGCCTTTGAAGAATGGATGAAGGGCAAGACCGTCGACGAAGTGAAAGGCCTCAAGGTAAAAGAACAGGGTGGCCACACCGATGTTCCCGACATTCCCGAACTGACCTCATCGGTGACCATCACTGTCAAGGATTACATTGCCGCCTTAGTCAAGGCCGCCGCCAACACCGTTGAGGTGCAAAACTTCAACAGCCTGGGTCTCGGGGCCGTCGTGTCCATCGCCAGCTCCAAGGATGCTACCGATACTACTACTGCCCTGGCCCAGATAGATACCAACATGGCCGCCACCGCATTTGACAAGGACGGTAAAGTGCTGGGCGTTATTCTTGACGTCGTCCAGGCCAAAGTTCCTTACGATGCCGAGGGTAAAATTACCGCCGACAAGACCAAGATGCCAGAGACTAAGAAGGAACTCAAAGAAGGTTACAACATGAAGGGTTCCTCTGCAATCGGCAAGGAATGGTATGAGCAGGCTGCTTCTTTTGAGGAGTGGATGAAGGGCAAAAAAATCAGCGAAATCACCGGGCTGAAACTTACCGATAAGGCTGAGCCGGATATTCCTGAGCTCACCTCCTCAGTGACCATTACCGTCGA
>DGZR01000006.1:11902-12803 GCA_002397155.1 Firmicutes bacterium UBA4975
CCCCTTACTCCCCCTGGTTGGGGGAGTAATTTTTTGCTATAGTATTGAGTACTAAAAGCTGGGGGGAAATGATGAAACGAATTGCACTCTTAACCGTAGCCCTGCTGGCTTTATCCTCTTTTTCCTGCCGGCGGGCGCCGGAGTACGCCAGGCATACCGAGGTGCTGACGGGTTACTTTGATACTCTGATCAACCTGGTGGCCTATACAAAAACCCAGGACGAGTTTGACCAGCTCTTCCAACTGGCGGAAAAGGAGTTTTTGCGCCTGCACCGGCTCTTCGACATCTATAACAATTACCAGGGCTTGAACAACATCAAAACGGTAAACGATGGGGCCGGCATCGAACCGGTGATTGTTCCCCCCGACCTCCTCGCCCTAGTGCGCTGGGCTCGGGATTGGACTCTCGCCCGTTCGGGCAAGACCAACATCGCCCTCGGCCCCGTCCTGAAGATCTGGCACGACTACAGGACCCAAGGGTACGACGACCCGGAAAACGCCCAGTTACCTCCCCGGGACTTGTTAGTTGAGGCGGCTCGGCTCACCGACCCCAGCCAAATCGTCATCGATGAGGCTGCCGGGACAATCTATCTGGCCGTAAAGGGCATGTCTCTGGATGTGGGTGCCGTCGCCAAGGGTTATGCCACTGAGTTGGTGGCCCGCACCCTGGAAGAGGCTGGCTTGAGTTCGGGGGTAATCAGTACCGGGGGAAATGTGCGCGTCATCGGCAAGCCCTTGGACGGCCTCCGGGATCGCTGGGGCATCGGTATTTTCGATCCAAAGAGCCCAATTTTTGCCGAAGAGCGCAACCTGGATGTGGTCTACGTCAACGACGCCTCGGTGGTGTCCAGCGGCGATTATCAGCGCTACTACTATGTGGAGGGTGTCCGGATCGATGAGGT
>DGZR01000006.1:13063-15904 GCA_002397155.1 Firmicutes bacterium UBA4975
ACGGAGCTCTATCTCCTGCCCTATGAGGAGAGCCGGGCCTTGGCGGATAGCCTGGAGGGAGTTGAGGTCCTTTGGATAATGCCCGGGGGTGAAATCAGGTACACTCGGGGAATGGCGGATATTTTGCAGAGCCAGGGGGCCTCAGGCAAGGACTAGGGCGGCCTTCACATCGGGGGAGGGAAAATAAGAATGCATGAAATGCGGGTTATCTACAATCCCACTGCCCGGCGGGGCAGGTTTATTGCCCAGTTTGACCGGCTGGCGGCAGCCGCCCAGCTGCGGGGTTTTACCCTCAGCCTTTTTCGCCTTAGCGGCGAGAAAAAGGATATGGGGAAAATGCTGGCGGGAATGCAGGATAATTCGGTCCTTATCACTTGCGGCGGAGACGGCACTCTGCAGCTAGTGGCCAACGCCTTAGTGGCCGCCGACTTAAACCTGCCTGTGGGGATTCTGCCCTACGGGACTTCAAATGACTTTGCCGACTCCCTCGGTCTGACCACAAATCTCAACCGGCTGCTGCAGTACATCGACAGCGGCAACCTGTCTCCGGTGGACTTAGGACTCGCGGGAGATAAGGTCTTTGTCAACGTTTTCAGCGCCGGTCAGATTATTAAGGCGTCCCACGAAGTTGAACGGGTGCAGAAAGACATGCTGGGCATGCTGGCCTACTACCTGTACAGCGTCGGCCAACTGCCAAAGATGGCGCCCTTTCCCCTGACTCTGAGAGGGGACATAGAGGAGAGCTTTTCTTGCCATCTCCTGCTCATCGTCAACAGCACCAATGCGGGGGGTTTTAAAAATCTCGCTCCCACCGCCGACCTAGGGGACGGAAAACTCAATTGTATCGCCGTCCGGGATTGTTCATTTCCTGAACTAGCCGGCATTTTTTTCAAAGTTCTGCGGGGCGAGCACGAGAATCACCCGTCGCTCCTCTGCGCCAAGGTAAGTGACTTAGTCATCGAAGGTCCGGCGGATGTGGCCACCGATATTGACGGGGAGCGGGGAGAGAATTTTCCCGTCACTATCCGGGTTTTACCCCGGCGCTTGTTGGTGTATGGGGCAAAAATCAGCTAAAAAAATGGCCCGGGGGGCCATTTAATTTTCCCAGCTATACTGCTGCAGGGTGGCGGCAATTCCCGCCGGCAGCTCTCCTTCGACCTTTACCTGGTCTTCAGTAAATTCCAGGGGGCGTAAACTGCCCACCTTGTCCCGGCTCAGTCGGCTGTAGACAGCTCGGGGCAAGAGGAGGCGGACCTTTTCCCAGGGTTCGGTGTAAACGCTTATGGCCTGCAGTAATTTATCGATATTCGTTCCCGCGGCCGCTGAGATCGGCACATGGGGGAGGTCCCGGAACTTGGCCGCCAGGTCCTGGGGAGTCAAGTCCGGCAGTAAGTCAATTTTGTTGGCGGCGATGATCTGGTCTTTTTCCAGACAGCCCAACTCCCGCAGGACTTTGTTGACCTCTTCCATGTGGGTGGCCATCTCCGGGTGGGATAAGTCCACTACGTGAATCAAGAGGTCAGCTTGGACCACCTCTTCCAAAGTGCTTTTAAAAGCGGCGATCAAGTGATGGGGCAAGCCGCTGATAAAGCCCACGGTGTCGGTGAAGACCAGGGTGTTCTGCCCCGTCTCCAAGCGCCGGGACAGGGGGTCCAGGGTGGCAAAAAGGGTGTTGGCGGTGTAGGCATCGGCCTTAGTCAACTGATTGAGCAGGGTGGACTTGCCGCTGTTGGTGTAGCCCACCAGGGCGACCTGGAAAACCCCCAGGCGTTCTCGGCGCTTGCGCTGCAGGGCCCGGTGTTTTTCCACCTTTAGTAATTGTTGTTCCAGGCGGTGAATGCGCTGGCGAATCCGGCGCCGGTCGACTTCCAGCTTGGATTCGCCGGGGCCCCGGGTGCCGATTCCCCCGGCCAGGCGGGAGAGATCCCGGCCCCGCCCCATCAGCTTGGGAAATTGGTAGCGTAGCTGAGCCAGCTCTACCTGTAGTTTGCCCACCCGGCTGTCCGCCCGCTGAGCAAAGATGTCCATTATCAGTTCGCTGCGGTCGATTATTTTCGCCGGGATTATCTTTTCCAGGTTGTTGACCTGGGAGGGGGACAGTTCTCCGTCGAAAATTACCGCATCCGCTCCCGACTCCCGGATAAAATCGGCAACTTCGGCGGCCTTGCCCGGGCCTATGTAGCAGCGATTGTCCACCTCGGAGCGGTTTTGGCTAAAGCCCGCCACGATTTCCACTCCCGCGGTGGCGGCCAGACTGTACAGTTCGGCAAAACTCAATTCTTCCTTGGCGCTGCCCCCCTCGCGCCAAAGGGCAACTGCCGCGGCTTTTTCCAGCGTTTCCATGGGATCACCTCAATCTTATCTTACCACATTGGCGTAAGGGAAATATTGAGCGGGCCTCTTTCTTTTCCAGAGAAATGGTGTAAAATAGTTATGGGTTCCAGGGTTGCCTGCATATTCCCTTGACCCCGGGCAATGCTACTTTTGCCAATACTGTAGAGGAGGATGGAGAAAATAGCGATTAGAATGCATGTGGACCAAGACCTGTGCATAAGCTGTGGCGCCTGCATAGGAATTTGCCCCGATGTCTTTGACTGGAATGATGATGAGAAAGCCCAGGTAACTGTCGATCCGATTCCCGAGGACCTGGAGGACGACGCCCTGGAAGCTCAGGAATCCTGTCCCACCGAAGCCATAATCGACAAAGAGTAAACCCGCATGACGCGGGTTTTTTTGGCTTTAGTTCTCCTTTTTCAACATCCTCAATATCTCTTTAGTCGAGGCGGCGCTGTCGAACTTGAGCAAACTCCCTTGGTAAATCCGGGCCCCCAGCTTGAGAAA
>DGZR01000006.1:16238-16751 GCA_002397155.1 Firmicutes bacterium UBA4975
CGGGGCCGAAAGCATTATGGGCAGCATGGGAATGAGCACCACCAGGCCGTGGGCCTGGCTGCCGCTCTCGGCGTCCTTCATGGTCGAGGCCATGGCGGCAAAAAGGGTGGCGAGCATGAGGTAGCCCAGGACAAAGTAGGGGAGGGCCTTAAAGACCATGGCGACTTCCAGGCCCAAGGAGCCCAAGTCGATAAATCTGGAGGCCACCGCCAGTCCCGCTCCCAGCCAGATGGCCACCTGGATTAGGGTGAGGGCGCCAAAGGCGAGGATTTTTCCTGCCAAGAGATCGCTGGCGGAAAGAGAGGAGAGTAAAATCTCCACGATGCGGCTGCGCTTTTCCTTGATGACGCTCTGCATCAGAACCTGGCCCGAGAAAAGGACCGAGACAAAAAGAAAGAGGCCGGCAAAGGTGGGGATGAGAAAAGCAAGGACGTTTTCTTCTTCGCCCTTCACCGACAGGAGCTCTAAAGAGGCGGGGGTGAGGAGAGCGGCGAATTCCTCGGGGCTGACCCC
>DGZR01000006.1:17050-18540 GCA_002397155.1 Firmicutes bacterium UBA4975
TTTCCGTGATGTAGAGCAGGCCGTCGGCGGGGCTGTCCGCCAGTTCCTCTTTGCGTTCCGCCAGGGTTCCGTCCACGATCTCCACCTGGAAGCGGCTTTCGCTAAACACTGTTTCCAGGATGGGGGCCAGTTGCCTGGATTCATCCAGCACCCAGAGGGACTTGGATTCCACATTGATTTTGTTCATGATGAGGCCGGGCAGAAAACCGGCTAGGGCGATCAAGGCGGGCATGACAAAAGTGAAAATGAGGAAAACCGGGCTCTTGATATGCTTTTTAAATTCCCATCCCAGCACCCGGACTACGTTTTCTTTTTTCATGAGTCCGACCTCCTGCCCACAGTATCGATGAATATTTCGTGGAGGCTGGGCTTTTCCAGGCGCAGGCTCTTGACCTGGCCCAGCCGGCTGATCTCCTCGACAAAGGTGTTGGGATCTTTGGCGGTGTTCAGTTTAAAGCGGGCGGTGTTGGCCTCGACAGTGATATCCCGGGCTTCCCCCAGGGAACCGAGGTAATCTTCCAGGCCCCTTTGCTCGACGAAGGATACCTCCACCGAATTCTCCTCATGCTGATCCCGGATTTCTGCCAAAGTGCCTTGAAGCACCGGGGTTCCCTTGTCGATAAGGTAGATGCGGCTGCATAGTTCCTGGACCATGTTCATCTGGTGGGCCGAAAGGAGGACGGTGGTCCCTTCCTCCCGCAGTTGCAGGATTAAATCCTTAAAAAAGTCCTGATTGATGGGGTCCAGCCCGGAAAAGGGTTCATCCAGGACGACCAGATCGGGGTGGTGGAGGATGGTGGCGATGAATTGGACCTTCTGTTGCATGCCCTTGGAGAGTTTCTCCAGTTTTTGGCTTGCGTAATCCTGCAGTCCCATGGTTTCCAGCCAGGCGAGGGCTTTTTTTCGGCCCTCCGCCGGTGGCATCCCCTTGAGGGAGGCCAGGTAGACCAGAGAATCCAGGACTTTGGCATCTTCGTACAGGCCCCGTTCCTCCGGCAGGTAGCCAATTCTCCTTTTTTCCAGAGAGCCGGAAGAGCCGTTAAAAGAAAAGAGCACTTCTCCGGCATCGGGGGCAAGTATTCCCAAAATCATCCGGATCGCCGTGGTCTTGCCGGCCCCGTTGGGGCCCAAAAAACCCAAGATATCGCCCTTTTGCACCTGAAAGCTGATGCCGTTCACGGCGGCCATGCCGTTGAAAGACTTTTTTAGCCCCGTCACCGTCAAAACTGTATTGGCCATTTTCTTCCCTCCTTACGGGAATAGAATAGTGGAACAACCTGGAAAAGGCAAGGTCAGAAATGCAGGAAACCCTTGGCCCCCCGTCGAATAGGGCCTAAAGACTACAGGAACGGAGGGCGCGAAATGGAGAGAATAGAGGGAACAATCCGGGGCCAGGGAGGGCTGGAACTTTTTTGGCAGGCCTGGCTCCCCCCCCTTGAGAAAGGGCACATTTTCATTGCCCACGGTTTTGGCGAGCACGGCGGCCGCTA
>DGZR01000084.1 GCA_002397155.1 Firmicutes bacterium UBA4975
CACGCTTATGTCCTGTATAACTTGATTACCGGTCTCGTCGCCCTGGGTAAATTGAAGAGACTGCTCCCTCAGTAACGAAACTAGAGGGCCGCTCTTGGCGTACCGGGTGGCCCTCTCCTATTTTTTTCTTGAGATTTTGCAGGACAGGCCGCGGATGTTGTCGAATTATGTAACTAATGGTTCCGGCGTTTTTTTTCGCCTCCATCACTTCGGTTATTTAATCCCCAGCACATCATGGAAAGGTTGCGGTAGCTATGAGAAAGGCCGTCTATATGGCTCTTATTCTTTCAGTGGCCCTTAACCTGCTCTTGGTGGCGGCTATCGCCAATCAGGGCTTTAAGTTTCCTAAAGCGGAAGCGCTAAAAGACATCAAGAACCCGGGTACATACGGTCCTCCCGAGTCGGAAACTATCGAGGGCGACGCCACTATCAGCGCCAAGGATGTAACCCTGCAAAACACCCTGATCACCGGCAACCTCTACTTGACCCCGGGGGTGGAAGGGGGAACGGTTGAGCTAAGGCAGGTGGAAGTAAGGGGTGAATTAGTGATAACCGGCGGAGATTTCAGCCTAAACCTGGCCGATTGCACCCTGGCCAAGATTTCGGTGCAGGAAGCGGGGGCAGTGAGGATACTGGCGACGGGTTCCACCCGGGTTGCCGACGTCCTGGCCGCCGCCGCCGGGACCCTGGAAGAATCCCTGGGCGAAGGGGCCCCGGGCTTTATAAACGTGCAGATTTCCACCTCTCAGGAAGTGGTCCTGGCCGGCGACTTTGAAAAAATCCTGCTTCGGGACGGAGAAGGGCGGGTCCAGTTCAAAAAGGGGACCGCCGTCTCAATAGAGCTGTTAGAATCAGCCCAAGAGTCCCGTCTCAGCTTTACTGAGGAAGTACAGGTGGAAAACCTGGAGATTTGCGCCATGGCATCTCTTACCGGCCGGGGTAGGGTAGGGGCCGTCGATCTTAACGCCCCCGGCCTGGTGGTGCTGGAGGGAGAAATAGGCGAAGTATACTGCCGGGCTGAAGGTATTTTCCTTGAGCTCCAGGGAGGGAGCATCCAGTCCTTGCTGGTGCCGGAACTGGAACATGCCACCAGCATCGCCCTGGCCGAGGAGACCCGGGTTGAGGAAATGGAATTAAAGGGCCGCACCGGGGTGACGGGCAAGGGGACTATAGGCACTGTGGCCATCAGCCACGACGGGGTCACCCTGGATCAAAAGCCGGACAAAGTAATCATCCCGCCGAACCTGGTCGCCATGGTGGCGGGGGAGGAATACCAGGGTAAGCCCGAACCCGAGCCCGAGCCTCCCGTAAAACCCGAGCCGCCAAAACCGGTGGTGACGATAAAAAAGATTGCCAAGGTTGACCTGCTCATGGTGGGCAAGACTGCCAGCAGGGTGGTGGCCGCCGAGCCGGGGGGCACAGCCCTCACCGTCACCTCTAGCAACACCAAGGTGGCGGCGGTATCCCTTTCGGGTAACAGCGTGATTGTCACCGGCAAGGGTTCCGGCAAGGCCACCATCACCATCAAGGGGACTAAGAGCGGCCACACCAGCGGCACCGCCACCTTTGAGGTGACGGTAAAGGGCCCCATGGACGTCAAGTCCTTTAAGGTGGTGGAGGGCCTGTCCCTGGGCAAGAAACTGGTCCAGGTCGTCCTCTACGCCGACAACCCCGCCCCGTACAAAGTAACTGTGGCCGGGGTCAAGCTGGCCTACGAGCCCGACGGCGGTTATTTTTACGGAGAAGTGCTGGAAGCCGACGCCAAGCAGGGCAACGTAAAAGTGAGCCAATGACCGCAGGGACTAAGGGAGAGGAGGGGGGTAAATGGCCAGGACTCAATTCAAGCTGATCTTTGCCGCTGTGGTCGTCGTCGGAGCGCTATTCTTGCTGGCCCCTGCCGCCGAAGCCAAGGTGGTCGCTTTTGTCAGCCGGGACAGCGCCGGGGTCTTGTACGAGTACAGCTACGACGAACTGCTGCGCTCGTACAGCAAAAAGAGCCTGGGCGGCGCCGCCCCACTCTTTGACGATTATAAAAAAAAGGATATGGCCCTGCTCCTGGATGATGTGAACGGCTACGTGGACTATGAAGTCAGCCTGGCCGCTTATGCCAAGGCAGTTTTTCGCGGCGACTCTTTTAACCTGGACGCTTACACTTCGGGCAGCGAAGCCAAGCTGGCCCAGGTGGACCGGGTCAAGGTCGTCACCTACGCCGACAACAAATTAGTCTACACTGACAAAGTGCTCTCTAACCCGATAGATGCGGCCCTGGCAGAAGTCAACGCCGCCGTCGACCCTGCCGCTCTGCGCCTCGTCCTCGAAAATAGGGCCCTGGTCTTGGGCTTGGATATATCTGTTTACAACAGCCTTTCCAACAGCGGGAAAAATACCGTGGCTGAAGGGGTTTTGCTCTACATGGGTAGCGGCTATCCCGAGGTGGAAACCCTGATCCAAGTTTTTACCGCCGAGATAGAAAGAGTCAAGTATACCGCCGACGGGGTGCTGGCCGCCCTGAATGGGGCATATAGCCTGGAGGAATTCTCCTCTCTCTTGCTGGCCAACGGTGAAATCTTTGAATTGGAGCTGGACGCTTTTGCACTGATCATCAGCAGCCGTTCGGGCCAGGTCCTGGACCAAGTCTACTGGTCCTCCCCCTATGGCAGCGCCGCCGCTTTGCGGGACACTTTTAACCAGGCGGTGGCCGAGACTCTCCGCTCCTACGTGGTAGTGTCCCATACCTACTGCGATTACACCGTGCAGGACATGCTGGACTACCAGATGCCCCTAAAGCCCCAATGGCAGTCCGGGGGCCGCTGGGTCAACGCCCCCCGGGATGAAGTCCAACGCTACGTCGACCCGGCCAACTTCCTCCTCCCGGGCTTAGCCGGCTATGTCCGGGAGATCATCGTAGGCTCCGAGGCCCTTTTCGTGCGGGAGTCCCCCACCACCGCCTCGGCCAGCATCGCCACTGTCCAAAAAGGCGAGATCTATCCGGTGCTGGAGGCGGGGGAAAGCGAGGACGGCACCGCCCCCGGCTCGGAGGGCTACTGGTTCAGGATTTCTTTGGGCTGGGAAACGGGCTGGGTCTGCGGGCGCTACACAGATTGGGTGGCCGAGGCCTATGCGCCGGAAATGCTCCAGTTCTTGGTCCTTTCCGGCAGCTCGGGGGTGACGGTGTCCGAC
>DGZR01000023.1:0-1314 GCA_002397155.1 Firmicutes bacterium UBA4975
AGCAGGTAGGCAAGACCGATACCCCCTACCAGGGCCAGGAGGGGAATGAGGTACAAGATGGCGCTGGCCTTGAGAACGGTCCTCTCACCCACGGCGATGAGCACCCGCTCCCCTTCCTTGGCCTCCAGGGTGTTGTCCACGTCGATGTGCAGGATTTTGGTTTCCCCCAAGTCGCAGATGCCGCACCTTTCGCAGGCGCTGCTCCGCTCCAGTTCCACCGTGGCCACCGGACCCACCACCCGGATTATCCTACCGATCTGATCCATCTGTGCCGCCTCCCCCCTTCATAAAACTGTTCATGGTTCTCAGCAGGTCCGACAGGGCCTGCTGCTGGGCCTCGGGGGTGTCGGCCCCCGCCAGGCAGTTCTTGGCGAAACGTTCAAAAAGCAGGCCGCCCACCCGATTGATCGCCGCTCGCACGGCGGCAATCTGCACCAGTATTTCCGAACAGCACTGTTCAGTTTCCAGCATTTTTTGAATCCCCTTGATCTGGCCCTCTATCCGGCGCAGACGGTTGAGGAGTCTGGTTTTTTCCTGATCCATAAATACCCTCCCCCGGTAATCTAAAAAAAGTGTAGCACGGCCTGGGCAATTATGTCAAACCAAAAAAGGATGGCCTTGCTTATAGCATAACCATCCTCTCGCCTTTTAAGCTGTCCGGCTTGCCCGGGCTCGCCGGAGTACAAAATTACCCCCGCCGTGCCGACGCAACCGCATTTTTTGAACCTGCTCCCGCAGGTGGGTGCCGACCCGGCGCTTTCAAATTTCCCTAAACTTTCAGGGCATATTCTACACCGCCGGAGACCGTGCTCCCGTATCAACTTTGTTGGCTCAAAAAATACAGCCTTATTCGCACACAGCAGGGATTTCACTGTGTTCCTAGTTTAGCACACTTAACTTGGCTATAGCAAATGGAAATTCATTTCAGGCGGTGCTAATTTGCTAAGAATGAAAATAATGTTAAATTGGAATATGTTTATGGAGGTGCCTTTCATGGCCAATGCTTTTGCCACCCTAACCATTCTCGCCCTCTTAGTGGAAGTCAGTGTGGACATCGTAAAGGCGGCAATCCCCTTTATCCGGGGCTGGAAGAGCCAGCTCACTTCGGTGGTGGTGGGTGTGCTGCTGGCCCTGGCGACATCCACCGGCCTCTTGGGCTCCTTGCAGATCAACCTGTCGGTGAGCTGGGTGGACTACTTTCTCACCGGCCTCATCATTTCCCGGGGGTCAAATTTCATCCACGACCTCCTGAGCAAACTCAATGTGTCAGGGGGACGGAGTTAGTGACACACTCTGGGCCCCGACGGGGGTTTC
>DGZR01000023.1:1581-4736 GCA_002397155.1 Firmicutes bacterium UBA4975
CTGGCGCTGTTGGTCTTGGGGAAGGCGATGACGTTGCGGATGCTGTTTTCCCCGGCGAGAATCGCCGCCAGGCGGTCAAACCCAAAAGCGATTCCTCGGTGGGGAGGAGCGCCGGCCCCCAGGGCCTCCAGGAGAAAGCCGAACTTTTCCTGGGCCTGCTCTTGGCTGAGGCCGATGGCCCGGAACACTGCTTCCTGCCCTTTTGCCGTGTGGTTGCGGACGCTGCCGCTGGCCACTTCCCAGCCGTTTAGCACCAGGTCGTAGGCCTGGGCCCGGACGGCACCCGGATCGGAAATGAGCTTATCCATGTCTCCGGGCAAGGGCGCGGTAAAGGCATGGTGAGCGGCTACGTACCGCCCTTCTTCTTGGTCGTATTCAAAGAGGGGGAAATCCACCACCCAGCAGGGCTTGTAGTCTTCTCCACTAAACAGTTTGAGCTGAGCTCCCAGCTGCACCCGCAGGGTGCCCAAGGCCGGCAGCACCACCCCATAAGTGTCCCCGTCCGCCACCAGGAGCAGGGTTTCCCCGGGGGCTAAGGTGGCCGCCTTCTCAAGCTCCTCCAACTGGGAGGGGCTGAAATATTTTGCGATAGGCGATCTGAGACCCTCTGCATCCCGGGCCAGCCAGGCCAGTCCCTTGGCCCCGGCGGCCTTGACCAGCTCCGTCAGCCCATCCAGCTCTTTGCGGCTGAAAAGAGCTGGCGCCTTCAGCCCCCTGACTGAACCCCCCGCCCCGACGGCGTCGGTAAAGATCTTGAACTGGCTGGCACCGCCCAGGGAGGATAAGTCAACTATTTCCAGGCCATAGCGCAGGTCGGGCTTGTCCGAGCCGTACTTTTCCATGGCCGTCTGCCAAGTGAGGCGGGGAAAAATTGAAGGTAGCTGGTAACCCTTCAGGTCCAGGAACAGCTTGCCAATCAGCTCTTCCATCAGAGCAAAGAACTCCTCCTGCTCCATAAAGGAAACCTCGATGTCCACCTGGGTGAACTCAAGCTGTCGGTCGGAGCGCAGGTCTTCGTCTCGGAAACAGCGGGCCAACTGGTAGTAGCGCTCTAGCCCCGCCACCATCAGCAGCTGTTTTTGCAGCTGGGGGGACTGGGGCAGAGCATAGAACTTGCCCGGGTGGACCCGGCTGGGAACCAAGAAGTCTCGGGCCCCTTCGGGAGTGCTCTTGGCCAGGTAGGGGGTCTCCACCTCGATGAAGTCCCGGCTGGCCAAAAAGTTACGGAAAATTGCGGCAGCCTTGCTGCGCAGCAGCAGGTTGGCCTGCATCACCGGCCGACGCAAGTCCAGGTAGCGGTAGCGCAGCCGCAGGTTCTCATCCACTTCCACCTCGTCTTGGATGTAGAAAGGAGGCAGGGTGGCCGGGTTGAGAATCTCCGTTTCTCCCCCTGCCACCTCGATTTCGCCGGTGGGCATCTCGGGATTGACGTTGCCTTCCCGGGGCTGAATGACGCCCCTGAGGGAGAGGACGTATTCCGCCCGCACCTGGTCCGCCAAGGCATAGCCGGGGCTGTCCGGATAGTAGACCACCTGGACCAGGCCCCAGCGGTCCCTGAGGTCCAAAAAAATCATGCCCCCCAGGTCTCGGCGCTTGGCCACCCAGCCACACAGGCTGACTTCCTGCCCCGCCTGCTCCAGCCGCAACTCCCCGCACTTGTGTGTCCTTTTCATCCTACTTCACTCCTTCTAGCTGTAAGAGGGACGGTTCCAGCCCCCTTAGGGGCAGGACCTGCTGTTCGCCGCTGACCAGGTCCCGGAGCAACGCCTGGCCCTGTTCCAGCTCATCCGGCCCGATAATCAGGGCCCAGCGGCAATTGGCCCGGTCCGCCTGTTTAAACTGGGCTTTGAAGCCGCGTCCCAAAAGATCATACTGCAGCCGCACCCCCAGGCGCCGCAGGGGATGGGCAAGGGCGATGGCCTGGTCCGTGGCGGGGTCGATGGTCACCAGCCACACCCCCCGCCGTTCGGTGCCCATCTTTAGGGCGGGGGGGTCCAAGAGTTCGATGCGGTCGACGCCCAGGCCCAGTCCCACGGCGGGCAGGGACGGTCCCCCGGCCAGTTCCACCAAGTCGTCATAACGGCCGCCCCCGCCCAGGGCGTCCTGGCTGCCAAGCTGCCCGGTCTTGTATTCAAAAGTGGTGCGACAGTAATAATCCAGGCCCCGGACCAACCGATGGTCCAGGGTGTAGGGGATGCTCATGCTGGTTAAAGCCCCCTTTACCTGAGTAAAATGCTCTTGGCAGTCCGGGCATAAGTATTCGCTGAGGCGGGGCGCTTCGGCGATAGCCTGCCGGCAGGACTCTTCCTTGCAGTCCAACACCCGAAGAGGGTTGCGTTCCAAGCGCTGAGTGCATTGGGGACAAAGAGCACGCCCTTCCAAGTAGGCGACTAAGGCTGCTTTATACCGGCTGCGGCACTGGTTGCAGCCGATGCTGTTCAGGACCAGGCTGGTCTCTATGCCCAACTCCCGGAAGTACTGCCAGCCCAGGGCAATGACCTCGGCGTCAGCCTGGGGTCCGGCCGCCCCGAAAAGTTCCACCCCGAACTGCCAGTGCTGGCGGTAGCGTCCGGCCTGGGGCCTTTCATAGCGGAAAATCGGGCCAAAGTAGTAGTACTTGGCAGGCAGAGAACCGCCATAGAGCTTGTGTTCAATAAAGGCCCGCACTACTCCGGCAGTGCCTTCCGGCCGCAGAGTGAGGCGGCGCTGGCCCCGGTCAAAAAAGGTGTACATCTCTTTTTCCACTATGTCGGTGCTTTCGCCCACACTGCGCTCAAAGAGCTCGGCGTGTTCAAAAATTGGCGTGCGCATTTCCCCGTAGCCGTATTGGTCCGCCAACTGGGCGGCGATTGCTTCCAGACGCCTGAACCTGGCCGCCTGTTCCGGCAAAAAATCCCTGGTCCCCCTGGGAATCTGGTACATAAGCATCCTCCTTTTACAGAATAAGAAAAAACCCAATCCCCCTATCAGGGACGGGTTTACCCGCGGTGCCACCCTGGTTGCCGCAAAGAAGCGGCCCCTCAAACAGCCGGTAACGAGGCCAGCCGGGGAAAATACCGGGGTGTCTTTTCCGCCGCCTTTGTCCGGAGAACTTTCAGTCTTGGGCTCTCCTCCCTGGAAGGACAGCATCGGCGTACTCTTTCCCGCAATCCCTA
>DGZR01000023.1:5019-5193 GCA_002397155.1 Firmicutes bacterium UBA4975
AGTTTGTGCTGGAGGAGTTGGTCCCAGCGGGCAAGGTACTGGTTTGGGTCCCGGGGGTTGACCAGGGGCTGCAGAGCCCCCCTCCTGCCCAGCTTGCTCACCGCTCCCGCCCCCACTCCCAACACCGGCTCGGCCTCGGCGATGCTGGCGATGTTGTAGTAGCAGTAGCTGCCG
>DGZR01000024.1 GCA_002397155.1 Firmicutes bacterium UBA4975
CCTGGTGGAACTAATCCGGGGGGCGGCGACGGCGGACAGCACCGTGGCGGCGGTCAAGGAGGCGGCAGCGGCCATGGGCAAGACCCCGGTGCTGGTCAGCGACGCCCCGGGCTTTGTCGTCAACCGCATCCTCATCCCCATGCTGAACGAGGCCTGCTATGTGCTGCAAGAGGGCATAGCTACCGCCGAGGACATCGACCAGGCCATGGTCTTGGGGGCCAACCATCCCATGGGACCTCTAGCTCTGGCCGACCTCATCGGCCTGGACACCTGCCTGGCCATCATGGAAGTGCTGCACCGGGACCTGGGCGAGGATAAGTACCGGCCTTGTCCCTTGCTGCGCAAATTGGTTCAGGCGGGCTGGCTGGGCCGGAAGAAGGGCCGGGGCTTTTATTCTTACCAGGAGGGGAGAAAATGAGCGTTCGGGTTGAGATTGAAGAGGCAATCGCCCTGGTCACCATCGACCGGGAGCAGCAGTTAAATGCCCTCAACATAGAAACCCTGCGCCGGCTGGAGGTAGAGATAGAGGCCCTGGGGGCGGATGCCGGCACTAAGGTCCTGGTGGTGACCGGCGCCGGCAGCAAGGCCTTTGTGGCCGGGGCCGACATCGCGGAGATGCAGGACATGGACACCCAGGCAGCCTTGGAGTTTTCCGCCTTGGGACACCGGGTCCTGGGCCTCATCGCTTCCCTGCCCAAGCCGGTAATCGCTGCGGTGAACGGTTTCGCTCTGGGCGGCGGCTGCGAGCTGGCCCTGGCCTGCGATCTGCGTTTTGCCGGGGATTGGGCCGTACTGGGCCAGCCGGAAATAAGCCTGGGCATAATACCCGGCTTTGGCGGCACCCGGCGTTTGGCCCGCCTGGTTGGTCCGGGCAAAGCTCTGGAGCTCATCCTCAGCGGGGAAAAAATCGACGCCAAAACTGCCTTGTCCCTGGGGCTGGTGGAGCGGGTCTACCCCGCCGAGGAGCTGATGCCCCGGACGATGGATTTTGCCCGGGGCTTGAGCAGGTACAGCCTCAAGGCGCTGCAAGGGGCTAAGGCGTCGATGGCCAGCGAAGACCCCGGCCTGGCCCGGGAACAAGAGCTGTTTTCCCAGCTCTTTGCCGGTCCCGACCCTAAAGAGGGCATGAGCGCTTTTCTTCAGCGCCGGCGTCCGCTGTTCACCGAGTAGGAAGGGGGCCCCCGGGGCCCCCTATTTGCACCCAACGCCTGCAAGAGATAAAATAGTAGCAGTCCCGGAGGGACAAAAGACCTCCAGGGGAAGGAGCAAGAGATGATGAAAATTGCGGTGCTTACCAGTGGCGGCGACGCTCCCGGCATGAATGCGGCGGTGCGGGCAGTCGTCCGGAAGGGAATATTCAGCAATTGCCAGGTGTTTGGGGTAAAAGAAGGGTTCAAAGGTCTCATTCTGGATGAAATAATTCCCCTCCAACTGGGCTCGGTGGCGGACATAATCCAAAAGGGAGGCACCTTTTTGCGCACCGCCCGCTCTGAGGAATTCAAGACCCCTGAAGGCATGGCCACCGCCGTCGCCAACCTGCGGCGGCGGCAAATTGAGGCTGTAATTGTGATAGGCGGCGACGGCTCCATCCGGGGCACTTTGGCCCTCAACGAGGCGGGGATCACAGCGGTGGCGATCCCCGGCACCATCGATAACGACATCCCTGCTACCGACACGACTATCGGTTTTGACACCGCCATCAACACTGCCAGCGATGCCATCGACAAGATCAGGGATACGGCCACCTCTCACCAGCGCACTTTTATCGTCGAGCTGATGGGCCGTCACTCCGGGGCGATTGCCCTGGCAGTGGGCCTGGCCGGAGGAGCGGAGTCCATCCTGGTGCCCGAGCTCCCCTACGACCTGGATGAAGTCTGTTTACGCATCGAAAGGGGCCGGGAACGGGGCAAGCTGCACAGCATAATCCTGGTGGCTGAAGGAATCGCCAGCGCCTATGATGTGGCGGCCTACGTCAGCCAGCGGACTGCCCAGGACACCAGGGTAATTGTCCTGGGTCACTTACAGCGGGGCGGCTCTCCCACTGCTTCTGACCGCATTATGGCCAGCCGCATGGCCTCCGAGGCCGTCGACTTGGTCTTGGCGGGCCAAGGCGGTAAACTGGTAGCCTTGCAAAACGGCCGCTACACCAGCGTGGACATCGGTCCCGCTTTGGCGCAAAAAGAGATCTTTGATGTCGAGGCATACAAGCTGGCAAAAATTCTTTCGATTTAGGGGGCAGGAAAGCGTGCGCAAAACAAAAATAGTCTGCACCATCGGTCCGGCCAGTGAAAGTCCGGAAATAATCAGAGCCATGGTGCTGGCGGGGATGAATGTGGCCCGGCTCAACTTTTCCCACGGCAGCCATGAAGAACACCGCTTGCGCATAGAGGCTGTCCGCCGGGCGGCAGCAGAGACGGGAAGGCCGGTGGCCATTCTCCTGGACACCAAGGGTCCGGAGATCCGCTTGGGCACTTTTGCCCAAGGGACCGTGCAGTTACAGGCAGGCCAGAAATTTACCCTCACCACCCAAGAAGTGGCGGGGAATGAAGAGATGGTTTCGGTTTCCCATGTCGGCCTGCCCGGCGATGTCGGCCCGGGCCACCCCATCCTCTTAGATGACGGCCTCATCGAGCTGGTCGTGGAGAGGGTGGCCGGAACCGAGGTGGTCTGCCGGGTCAAAAACGGCGGAGAAATCAGCGACCGCAAGGGGGTAAACTTGCCCGGGGCCAACGTCTCCCTGCCGGCCATGGGGCCAAGGGACCGGGAGGACATCTTGTTCGGGGTCCGGGAAGGGGTGGACTTTATCGCCGCTTCCTTTATCCGTTCGGTGGGCGACGTCCTCTGCATCCGGCGCTTGCTGGAAGAGAAGGAAAGCGGCATTGAACTGATTGCCAAGATTGAAAATAAACAGGGCCTGGACAACCTGGATTCGATCCTCCGGGTGGTGGACGGTCTCATGGTGGCCCGGGGCGACCTGGGGGTGGAAATTCCCCCGGAAGAAGTGCCTCTGGCCCAAAAACACATGATCGCCCAGTGTAACAGATTGGGCAAGCCCGTGATAACCGCCACCCAGATGCTGGATTCGATGATCCGCAACCCTCGGCCCACCCGGGCCGAGGCCAGCGACGTGGCCAATGCCATATTTGACGGCACCGACGCCATTATGCTTTCGGGAGAAACAGCTTCGGGCCGCTACCCCGTTGAGGCGGTGGCCACCATGGCCCG
>DGZR01000002.1:0-5348 GCA_002397155.1 Firmicutes bacterium UBA4975
ATGGCCGCGGCGATCGGAGCGGGCTTGCCTGTGGCCGAACCCAACGGCAGCATGGTCGTCGACGTAGGAGGCGGCACCACCGACGCCGCCATCATCTCCCTGGGGGGGATAGTCACCCACCGCTCTATTCGGGTGGGGGGGGACGACATCGACGAGAGCATCATCCACTATATTAAGCGCAAGTACAACTTGATGATCGGCGAACGCACTGCCGAGGACATCAAGATAACCCTGGGCTCGGCCCTGCCCGAAGATGATAAGCGCACCATGCTAATCCGGGGGCGGGACATGGTCTCGGGGCTGCCCAAGACCCTGGAATTGACGGCGGGAGAAATCAACGCCGCCATGCAGGATCCCATTTCCACCATTCTGGAAGCTATCCGGATTACTTTAGAAAAGACTCCCCCCGAACTGGCGGCGGACATCATGGATCGAGGGATCGTCATGACCGGCGGCGGCGCCCTGCTGACTAATTTTGACCGCATGATCAGCAAGGAAACCGGCATCCCGGTGGTCCTGGCCGAAAATCCCTTGGACTGCGTAGCCCTGGGCACCGGCAAAGTGCTGGGCCAGCTCAAACTGCTGCGGCGTATTTCCTTGGGCCGGTAGGGGATCTAAAGGAGGAGGAGAATGCCCTTTGTTCCGTAACAACCGGAGAAAAATCCTTTCGGCCATCGCCGTCGTTCTCCTACTCAGCATCCTCATGAGCTGGAGCACTAACAACCCCCAGCGAATTCTCTTTTTTGAGCGTCTGGCCGCTGGGGCCCTGCGCCCTCTGCAAAAAGGCGCCAGCGCCGTGACTCTCTTTTTGACGGACACCTGGCAGTTCATCGGCGATGTGCAGAACGTCTACAGGGACAACCTGCAGTTGCGGCGGGAGTTGGAAAAGTATGGCGGCAGCGACCTGCACCTCCTGGAAACCCTCCAGGAGAACCGGCGCCTGCGCAACCTCCTTCAATTTCAAGAAGCCGTCGAACATGAGCTGACCCCGGCCCAGGTCATCGGGCGCAATCCCTCTAGCTGGTTTTCTACCCTGACCATCGACAAGGGTTCTAATGACGGGATAAAGGTGGACATGCCCGTAGTGACTAACTTAGGCCTGGTGGGCAAGATCATCGACGTGATGCCCAACCATGCCAAAGTCCAGCTCATCATCAGCCCCTCCAGCGGCATCAGCGCCATCGTCCAGCGCACCCGGGATAACGGCGTGCTGGTAGGCCTGTCCACTCCCAGGGGCTATACCCGCATTACCCGCCTGGAGCAGCACGCCGACATCCGTGAAGGCGATGTGATCATCTCTTCGCCCTTGACCGGAGTATTCCCCAAGGGCTTGGTCATCGGCCGGGTGGTGGAGGTCAGCGACGACCCTGTCTCCCTGGAGCGGTCGGCCCTGGTCCTCCCCGAGGTCGACTTTGACCGCTTAGAAGAAGTGCTGATCATCGTCAATTACCAATCGTCGGCGGAAGGCGAGGCCGAGAGCGGTGCCGGGCAATGAAGTACTTTTGGACCCTCTTGGCTCTCACCGGCCTGGTCATTGTCCAGAGCACCCTGCTTGCCGCCCTCTTTCCCCGGCTGCCCCTGGCCCCAGCCCTCGTCTTTTTAATGCTTGCTTCCCTGCGCTTTGAACGCGGGTTTTTTCTGATTGCCGCCCTCTGGACCGGCCTGGTCCAGGACATCCTCTTGGGCGAGTTCTTTGGCTTTTTCATGCTCCTCAACTTTAACTCCGCGGTCTGGGCCTGGGAGATCCGCAAAGAATGGCTGGACAACCTGGTCTTGACGGGAGGGCTCAGGCTCATCGCCGCAACTTTGCTCCAAGAGGTCTTTGCCGCCTTCATCTTTTACATCCGGGGCATTACCGATCTTGCCGGGACCCTGCAGATTAACGCCGGCAAGGACTTGCTCTTCAACCTCCTCGTCTACGCCGTATTCTTGCTTGCCCTAAAAATACGGCACCGGGGCAGCAAATTAGAAGCTGTATTGGGGGCGAAACTGTGAACAGGACTCATTTGCGAATCAACCTCTTGCGCATTGTCGCCTTCTTCATCTTGGCT
Organism: Firmicutes bacterium UBA4975; assembly: GCA_002397155.1. Classification (GTDB taxonomy): domain Bacteria; phylum Bacillota; class Proteinivoracia; order UBA4975; family UBA4975; genus UBA4975. Next base: position 2,052 of record DGZR01000002.1, read on the forward strand.
GTCCTCGTATACAACCTCTTTCAGCTCCAGATCATCGAGGGCAAGGAATGGGTAAACGTGGCCGACAACAACCGCTTCCGCCACCTGATCGAACTGGCCCCCCGGGGCAGGATTTTTAGCGCCGACGGGGTCGAGCTGGCGGCCAGTGTTCCCACCTACGTCGTCGCCCTGGCCGATGAAGTAAGCAAGGAGCGGCAGGAAAAGACCATTGCCATGCTGGCCCAGTTTATCGAAAAGAGCGAAGAGGAGATCAGGGCAAAGCTGAGCAAGAACCGGCGCAAATTTGAGCCGGCGGTTATTGACACCGTGGATTTTGAGACGGTTATCCGCCTTGAAGAGAACAAGCACCTCATGCCGAGCCTGGTCATCCAGGTCGTTCCCCAACGGGAGTATCCCGAAAAAGACCTGCTGGCCCACCCCCTGGGCGGGGTCAAGGAGAGCGAACGCCGGGGAGTGGCCGGCCTGGAAAAACGCTGGGACGAATACCTGCGGGGCGAGGACGGCTTTAGTGTCATTCAGGTCAACGCCGACAACCGCCCCATCGGAGATGCGGTGAACAGCCTGCCGGCTGTTCCCGGGGACAACCTCTACCTGACCATCGACACCAAGCTCCAGCGGGCTGCCCAGAATTCCCTGCGGCGGGTCCTGGAAAAACAGCGGACCCAGGCCAAAGCCAAGGATGCCTGGGCCGGGGCCGTTGTGGTCATCGATCCCAATACCGGGCGGATCCTGGCCTCGGTCACCGAACCCACTTTTGATAATAACTACCGCAACAATATGGATAAGTGGGTGGAGGACTCGCCTGCGGAAATGCCCGCCTGGGCTCGGACCTGGATGGACCGGACCTACCAGTACCCCGCCACAGTCGGTTCGACTTTTAAGATGGTCGTGGGCATGGCAGGCTTGGAAACCGGGGCGATAACCGCCAGCGAAAAGATCTACGCCGGGGGCAGGGCCCGCATCAACAACCAGCCCGTCAATGACTTCGGCTTTGCCGTGCACGGCAATGTGGACATGCGCCGGGCGTTGGCCGTTTCCAGCAACATCTACTTTGGCACGGTGGGGGCCCGCCTGGGCTCAGAAAAAATCTACGAGTACATTGAAAAGTTCGGCATGTCCGCCCCGACCAAGGAGCAAAACCCCGAGGACCGAATCAAAAATGCCGGTTTTGACGATATCTCCCAAGGGGAGCAGGCCAGTTCGCTGGACTACCGCCGCTACGTCAAGACCTGGGTCGGGGGCAACACCGTCCAGATTTCCTACGGCCAGCTAAATGAGTTCACCGCCCTGCAGATGGCCAACTACGTCTCCATGCTGGCCAATGGGGGCATCCACTACAAGCCCTACATGGTGGAAAAGATCACCGACTACACCGGCAGCCCGGTGGAGACCTTCACCCCCCAAGTCCTGGATGTCCAGGATTTTAAACCGGAAAACCTCAAGGTCATCCGGGAAGGCATGCAGCAGTCGGCCGCCCGCTCGTCTTTTCTCAAGGGCCTTCCCTTTGCCGTGGCCGGCAAGACCGGCACCGCCGAACACCAGTATTCCGGCCGCAAAAACCCCGACACCTGGCGGGATACCCACTCCTGGTGGGTGGGCTATGCCCCTTATGACAATCCGGAAATAGCCATCGTCGTCTTCATGGAGTACGCCGGGGTCGGGAGCCGCAGCATCGAAGTGGCCCGAGATATTATCGACTGCTACTTTGGTCTGACAGAAGGGGGAGGCGAGTAATGGGCAAAAAAATCCTGCGCAACTACGACTACCTCCTCTTTTTTACCATCGTTATTATCGCTATTTTTGGCGTCATAATGGTGGGTTCTTCCTCGGTATCGGGGGGGGCCACTTTCACCACCATGTTTTCCAGCCGCACCTTTATCAAGCAGCTCATCTGGGCTCTGGGGGGCCTGGCCGGCATGGCCGCCCTTTCCTTCATTGACTACACCGAGTGGCAGCGCTTTACCCTGCCAATTTACCTTTTCAGCCTGGCCCTGCTGGTCTTAGTCATCTTTAAGGGCTCTTCGGCCTGGGGTGCCCAGCGCTGGATTGCCATCGGTCCCTTTTTCAACCTCCAGCCTTCCGAGCTGGCCAAGGTCGCCATCATAATCACCTTTTCCGCTCTCATGGCCAAGGAGGGCCGCTCCCTGGACCAGTGGACCGGCCTGGTGGTGCCCCTGCTCCACGTAGCGGCGCCTATGCTGGTCATCTTTTTACAGCCCGACCTGGGCACCTCCTTGATCTTTGTCGCCATTGCCGGTTCCATCCTCTTTGTCGCCGGTTTGCGCTGGCTCCACCTTTTATTCTTGGGGGGAGGAGGCATTGTGGCCGCGGTCCTGGGCTATCTGTTTTTTCTCAGGGACTACCAAAAGGCTCGCCTCATCATCTTCCGGGACCCCTGGCAGGACCCCCTGGGCTTGGGCTGGCAGATCATCCAGTCCAAGGTGGCCATCGGTTCCGGCCAGTTCCAGGGCCGGGGCTTGTTTCGGGGGACCCAGATCCAGTTAGGCTTTTTGCCGGCGAAAAAAACTGACTTCATTTTCAGTGTCATCGGCGAAGAACTGGGCTTCTTGGGCTCCGCCATCTTTCTCCTGGTCTACGTCCTGATGATCTGGCAGGTGCTGAAGGTGGCTCTGGAGGCCAAGGACTCTTTTGGCCGTTACATCTCGGTGGGCGTGGCGGCCATGCTCTCTTTCCAGCTCCTAGTCAACGTGGGGATGACCATCAGCATAATGCCCGTCACCGGCCTGCCCCTGCCCTTGGTCAGCTATGGGGGGAGTTCGTTCTTGGCTACCATGCTCGCCCTGGGCCTGGTCCTTTCGGTGGCCGCCCACAAGGATACCTCGATTTTTTAACCCGGCTGAGTGCCGGGTTTTTGCATACCCGCCGGGGTCCCCGCAATACCTATTAGGGGAGGCGGGTGATAAAATGAAGGGCCTGAAAGTTTCCCTTTTCTTCTACTTATTTTTTGCCGCCCTGCTCGCCCTGGGCTACGTCCGGGAAACGGTCAGCTTTTTGCTGGCCTTGGTAATCCACGAGTTGGGCCACGTCCTGGTGGCCAAGGCCCAGGGCTGCAAAATAACCAGGTTGGCCATCCAGCCCCTGGGGGGCTACCTCTACCTGGACGACCTGCTGGAGGTGCAGCCGGCCTTGGAACGCCGGGTCGCCCTGGCGGGGCCGGCCGCCAACCTCCTTACGGCAGTGGGGGCGATGGCCCTGGCCCCCTATTCGCCCCAGGGATTTAGCGGCGACTTTATCCGGGCCAGCCTCACCCTCATGGCCTTTAACTTGCTTCCTGCC
>DGZR01000002.1:5617-8214 GCA_002397155.1 Firmicutes bacterium UBA4975
AAGATCGTCATCGCCAGCGGTTTTGCCTGCGGCCTTTTTTTAACCGGGCTGGCTTTTAGCCAACTAGCCGCCCGCCGGCCAAACCTCAGCGTATTTGCAGCGGCGGGTTTTTTGCTGTACAATGCCCTGGTGGAGAGGAAGAGGTTGCTGGTTCCCCTCCTGCGCTACGTGCTGGCCCGGCAAAAGGGCCTGGGAAAGCGCGAGCTGATGCCGGCCGATACCCTGGTGGCCCCTCCCGGGGTCAAGGTAAACGAGGTCCTAAAACAGATCCGGCCCCAGAAGTACTACCAGGTTTCAGTCTTGGACGATACATTTGCCCAGGCGGGCACTTTGACGGAACACCAGCTCCTGCGCCTGATCCTGGCGGGAACGGGCCAGAGCACTCTGCAGCAAGCCCTGGAGGAGCTGGCGGAAAGGGTGGATTAAAGTGTGGGATAGGCTGAAGGGCATACTGCCCTATGTGGAGAAACCGGCTCGGTACGTGGGCTATGAAGTAAACTCGGTGGTCAAAGAGGCAGACGAGGTCAAGGTCCGCTTTGCTCTGGCCTTTCCCGACGTCTATGAAATAGGTTCCAGCTACATGGGCTTTCAGATACTGTACGAAGTGATAAACGGCATTCCCTGGGCTCAGGCCGAGCGGGTCTTTGCCCCCTGGCCGGACATGGAAGCCCAGCTCAGAAAAAATAAAATACCCCTCTACGGCCTGGAGAGCAAAACCGGCCTGGGGCAATTTGATCTCATCGGCTTTACCCTCCAGTATGAACTGGGCTACACCAACCTCATAAACATGCTGGACCTGGCCGGGCTTTCGCCCCTGGCCCGAGAGCGGCAAGGACTGCCCCTGGTGGTGGCGGGGGGACCGGGGGCCCTCAATCCCGAGCCCCTGGCCGACTTTGTCGACGTCTTTTTCTTGGGGGAGGGCGAGGAAGGAGTTTTGACCCTGGCCGAGCTGGCCGCCCGGGCCAAGGAAGAGGGCTGGTCCAAGGAGGGGCTGCTGCAGGCTCTGGCGGGGACTGAAGGTTTTTACGTTCCCGCTTATTTCCGCCCGGTCTACGATGAACTGGGCGTCTTTACCGCCATGGAGGCCCTAGGGCCATATTCTTTCCCCCAAAAGCGAATCCTCCGGGATTTTGCCGCTTACCCCGCCCCCTCCAGACCGGTGGTGCCCCTGGTCCAGCCCGTTCACGACCGGGTCAGCCTGGAAATCTGCCGGGGCTGCGCTCGGGGCTGCCGCTTTTGCCAGGCCGGCATGCTCTACCGCCCGGTGCGGGAGCGGCCCCTGGCTAAATTAGTCGAGCAGGGCAAAAAGCTTTTGGCCAACACCGGTTCGGCGGAAATCAGTCTCTCTTCTCTCAGCAGCGCCGATCATTCGGAGATCCAAGGCTTGGTGGAAGCCCTGATGTCCGCGGATACCAGCGTGTCCCTGCCCTCCCTGCGGGTGGACAGCTACTCGGTCGAACTGGCCCGGCTGACCCGGGCCCTGCGCAAGACGGGCCTGACCCTGGCCCCCGAGGCCGGCAGTCAGCGCCTGCGGAATGTCATCAATAAAAACGTCAGCGAAGAGGACATCCTGGAGGCGGCCCGGGCCGCTTTTGCCGGAGGCTGGGACAGCCTCAAGCTCTACTTCATGCTGGGGCTGCCTGGCGAAACCCTGGCGGACATCCAGGAGATCGTCCGCTTGGTTTGGGATCTGGACAGGTTGTACCGGGAGACCCCGGGGAAAAGAGGGCCCCTGCACCTGACAGTGGCCGTCTCTACTTTTGTCCCCAAAGCCCATACCCCTTTTCAGTGGGCGCCCTTGCTGGACAAGGCCGAGGTGGAAAAGCGCCAGCGCCTGCTTTTGCAGAGCTTGCGCCCGCCCAAGTTCAAGGTCCAGACCACCGACTGGGAAGAGAGCAAACTAGAAGCCCTGCTGGCCCGGGGGGGGCGGAAAATCGGGAAGGCTCTCGCCCTGGCCTGGCAGAAGGGCTGCCGTTTCGACGCTTGGACCGAGCACTTTCGTCCCGACCTGTGGGACCAGGCCTTTGCCGAAGCGGGAATCGAGGTAGAAAAAAGCCTGGCCGCCCTGTCCCGGGAGGCCGCCCTGCCCTGGGACCACATCGGTACCGGGGTGAGCAAGGAGTTTTTGGCCCGGGAGATGGACCTGGCCCATAAAGAGGCGGCGACCCCGGACTGCACCCTGGCTCGCTGCTCCGATTGCGGCGTCTGTCCGGCTTTCGGCCACACCCCGTTTACGAGGGAGAAAAAGACATGCGACTGATACTGTGCTACGCTAAACTGGGTCCGATGGCCTTCGTCTCCCACCTGGATTTTCAGCAGCTCTGGTGGCGGGTCTTCCGGCTGGCGGCGATCCCCCTGGAGATGACCCAGGGCTACAATCCCCGGCCCCGGCTGCGCTTCGCTTCGCCCCTGGCCACCGGTTTTGCCGGGGAGCAGGAGCTCTTAGAGGTCTTTATCCGGGGGCAGGAAGATGGGGTGGAGGAGCGCTTGAACCGGGTCCTGCCCCGGGGTATGAAGGTCCTGGCCGCAACCCCCGTCCCGCCGGAGTTTCCCAAGGTCACCGCCCTAGTTGATGCCCTGGCTTACCGGGTTAAGCT
>DGZR01000002.1:8402-25283 GCA_002397155.1 Firmicutes bacterium UBA4975
TCCGCCGACTCCGACTGCCTGGAATGTATCCGCCGGGAGGCAGGCGAGCACCTGCTCATGGCAAGAATGGCCGGGGACAACCTGGAGCTGCTGCTCAAGGTCATCGAGCAGCGGACCATTAGGCCGGACAACCTGGCCGCCGCCTGTTTCCCCGGCTCTCTCCCGGCGGACTTTTCCGTTGTCCGCACCGGCATTTACGCCCTTCCCAGTCCAAGGATTCAGCCCCTGCCCCGGGGTCTGCTGCTCCTGCCCGGTCAGCCCGGAGGTTGATCTCATGGGGGCCAAGCCCAAGGGGCAAAGAGCATAAAAAAACCCGGATATCCGGGGCGAAACCTCCATTTACCGTCGGAGGTTTTCTCTTTTTTAGGCTGTCGCCGGAAGGGTAGCGGCGGGGGCTAGGGGAGCAAGCCCCGCTTTTCTTTTAGGCGCAAGATGCGAAGCACGCTTTCGTCCAGGCGCTCTTGGCTGAGGGTTCCCTCTTCTACGGCCCTCACCAGGCGGGAAAAGGCCTCGGCCAGGTTTTCCGGCATGAGGAGGATGTCCGCTCCGGCTTCCAGGGCCAGGAGGGCGGCTTCCCCCGCCGAGTAATTATCGGTGATGGCCCTCATGGACAAAGAATCGGTGATGACCACCCCGGCAAATCCCAGGTCCCCCCGCAGTTTGCCCTGAATAATTTCCCGGGAAAGAGAAGCGGGAGCCAAGGAACCGGTAGCCTGGGGCAGAGCGATGTGGGCCGCCATCACCATCTCCGCTCCGGCCTTTTGCCCGGCCTGAAAGGGGACCAATTCGGTCTTTTCCAGCTCCGCCCAGGACTTATTCAAAGCGACAAACCCCAGGTGGGTGTCGCCGGCGGTGTCCCCGTGGCCGGGGAAGTGCTTGAGACAGCTTATAACCCCTGCGGCCTCCAGCCCTTTCACTTCAGCCGCCACCATCCGGGCCACCCGTTGGGGATCGCTGCCAAAGGAGCGGTCGCCAATCACGGTGTTTTCCGGGTTGCTCTTCACGTCGGCTACGGGAGCAAAATCTAGGTTAAAGCCCAGGTCCGCCAGGTAGGTGCCCAGAGTGACCCCGGCCTGGTAAGCTCCTTCGGGCTCGCCCTCTCCGATCACTGCCGCGGCGGGGACCCGGGGCAGGTCGATCAGGCCTGAATTGGCCAGCCGGGCCACCCGGCCCCCTTCTTCGTCAATGCCAAAAAATAAGGGCAGGGAGTCGGCCTGGGCCAGGGAGCGGATGAAGGCCCGGACTTGCTCGGCCGATTCCACGTTCTTGCCAAAGAAGATAATGCCCCCTACCGGGTACTCCGCCAGAGTTTCTACCATGGCGGGCGAGAGGGTGAGAGCTCCGTGCAGTTTGGTGTCGTTCACTTCAGCGGGGGTCAAGCCGGGGCAAAGGGCTTCGGGGCGCACGAAAAAGAGCTGCCCGATTTTTTCTCTCAGGGTCATCCCCTCCAAGAGCAGGACAGCGGCAGACGGACTTTCGCCTTTTTCTTGCCTGTCGGCGAGTAGGCAGGAAAAGAGCAGGATCCCCCCGAGAAAGGGCAAGAGGAGGAGGGCCTTGCAAGATTTTTTCACCTTATCACTCCCATGTATTGGTTGCCCCGGATTCTGGGGCGCCTATTTTTCCCTTCGCGCCCAGGGCAGACGATATCCCCGCCGGTCTAACTCATGGCGAGCCAGGCCCGCCAGCCAAGAAACCTCCTCAACTCTCAGCAGCACGAGAATCGCCCCGTAGACGCCGGCCGCCAGGGTTACGGCGACGGCCAGGGCCAGAACCTGGGGAGCAAACCCCGAGCCCAGGGCCTTGCTCAGGGCGGAAAAGGAAAAGTAGGCGACTCCTCCCATAACCCCCGCTGCCACCAGGCACTTCAAACTGGTGTTGAGAACTCTGTGCCCGCCTATGCCCCCGATCTTTTTTCGCAGGCCCGCCGCCAGCAGAGCGGCAGTGGCTACCGAAGAGATTGAGGTGGCCAAAGCCAAGCCCTGGTGGGCCAAAAAGCGGATGAGGATTAAGTTGGCCCCGATGTTGATGGCGACGGCAATAAAACTGTTATACATCGGCGTGCGGGTATCCTGGAGGGAATAGTAAACGTAGTTCAACAAGCTCTTTAGGGCCATGCCCACTAAGCCCAGGGAGTAAAAGATCAGGGCGCCGGTGGTCATCCCGGTGGCCACGGCGTCAAAGGCCCCCCGCTGAAATACGGCGGCGACAATCGGCCGGGCCAGGACCACCATGCCCACAGTGGCGGGCACGGTAATGAGGACGATGACGTTTGCCCCCTGGGCCAGGACCTTTTTTAAACCTCCATGATTTTCCGCGCTGGCTTCCTTGGCCAGCATGGGGTAGAGGACAGTGGTGATGGAAGCGATAAAAACCCCCAGAATGAGGACGTTCAGCCGGTTGGCGTAATTCAGGGCCGAGATACTGCCCGTCGGCAGGGAGGAGGCCAGGGACTTATCGATGAGGACGTTTATGTCCCGCACCGCCACCCCGATGAAGACCGGCGGTACCAGTTTTAAGATCTTGTCTATGTACTTGTCCTTGAGGTTGAAAACCGGCGTATAGCGGTAGCCCGTTTTGATCAGGCCCGGAAGCTGGATGAGAAATTGGGAAGCCACGGCCAGGACGCTGGTGACCATCAGGCCCTTGATGCCAAAGGTCCCGGCCAGGAAGAGCAGAAAAAAGATGTAGACAAAGTTAAAGGGAAAACTAGTGGCCGCTGTTTCAAAAAACTTCATTTCGCTGTGCAGGTAGCCGCGAAAGACCCCGATAGTACAGGAAAAAAGCGCTACCGGCAGGCCGATCCGCACCAGTTTAATGGCCAAGCGGTACTGTTCCCCGCTAAAGCCAAAGGCGATAATTCTAACCACAATCGGGGCTGCGAATAAGCCAAAGACCACCAGGGCCAGGGCGGCCAGCAGGACAATATTGACCAGGTTGCTGGTGTGGGCCTTTTTCCCCTCCTTGCCCTCCAGGGCTTCCACCTCGGAGAGGACGGGGATGGTGGTGGTATTGATGGCGCTTTGCAGCAGGGAGGTGAGCAGGGTGGTGGCGGAAAGGGCCATAAAAAAAGTATCCGTTTCCACCCCTGAGCCGAACTTGGAGGCGATGAGCATCTCGCGAAAGAAGCCCAAGAATTTACTGCCGATGGTAAAGACGGTGATGACTGCAACGGACTTGGCTGCCTGTGTGGACTTGGACAATTGGTTTCCTCCCAAGGACGGAGTGGATATAGACATTCAGCTTTTTGGTGGATGACCCGGGGTCAATGCTAGTGTATCTCTGGGAACGGGCCTTGATTCGGCCCCAGAACCCCGGAGGCCAGCGGTAAAAAAAGAGGGAAGTCCCCTAAAGGGATTATACAACACCGGAACAAGGGATGTCCTATCCGGGGCCAAAGTACCGTGTGTCAAGGGGACGGAGTTACTGACACACCAGTGGGCAAGGTACGAAGAGGATAGTTTTGTCCCCCAGCGGATGGCCATTTTTTTAGCGGGCGGGTGAATAGAGTTTAGACGGCGCTACGGTTTTCAATCGCGGCGATAAAGTCCGAATAGCTTTTATTCCACAGAGTTTCTAAATCATTGGAATAACCACAGATAATATGGGGGCCCTTGCTCTTGACCATCTCGACCACCGCATCCGCGTCCTTCTTTTTGATGTTGAGAAAGGATACTACCCCCTTGCGCCGATGGATCGCCAAACAATAAGTCTTTCCGGCGGGAATGATTCCATTGACCTTATTTTGGGTAATATGCTTGTACACCCAGAGCACATCGTGCAGGGGAATAAGGGTCAAGCCAAGCAACTTTTTCCCCGCCAACCACTTATCTGAGATGACTATTGTTTTGGTTAGGAGAACCCCGCTAGCAGCCATATCTTCGTCAATTTCTTTAGCTACTGATTCAGGTTCCCCGAAAACCCTGAGGCTTTTATAAATTGGATGGCCAAAGGAGTCGGCGAGCCGCTGGCCATACCTGACCAAGTTCCACCCGGTAAGTAAAGCCAGCAAGACGAGAGTGATGAGGGCGATGTATCCGCCCGCCCGCCCGGACTGTACTTGAGTGTCTAGAAGGAAGGGCAGGACGATCCGATTGAATTCCATGGCCGATACGCCGTCTTCTGCTATTATGCTGAACAGCTCTTCCTTTATTTCTGCCGACATTTTTTTCAGGGTCCCGGTGTAGGAGAGATTAATTACCTCGGGGTCTGCCTTGATCACCAGGAGCTTGTCCTTAACGACGAGGTAGATATAATCAGCGGCTACCTTGGAGTTGATAACCCTGTTTGTTCCCTCCTCAATAGTGCCCTCGAGATATTGCAGGCCGGAGTGAAAGGCGTCGGAACCTTTTACGGTGACGTATTCTTTTTCTTGGTTTAGGTAGGTTATCTCATTCAGTGACGCGGCATCCATCTCAAAAGGGCCAAGGAGAAGATTGTAAAAGTAGTTGGTAGATAAGGAGATTATGAGGACCACAGCAAGGAAAGTGAGCAGGTTAACGAGTAAGAAGTTTTTATTGCTGCGCCTGACTTGGGCTAAAATAAATTCATCCTGCAAAGGAAAGCCCTCCTTTTCCAGTTCAATTAAGTGCGCAACCATCCCAGCCGGGAAAGGCTCCATCTCATCTCTTATTCTCCGTGCAAACAGTTTAATCCTCTTGTCCGGAAGAGGGAAGGAAATGGAAAGAATGAGAATGTATCGGGCATAGTCTATCGCAAACGGGCAACACTTTTGCTGGCAGCAATCTGGGAGGAGTAAAACAGGCCTTACTAAGGCCTGTAGGCGGCGAGCTTTGCGGAGGAGAGTGGGTATGGCTTGGGGAAAAAATAACTTTGCCCGGAAAATACCCTGGTTCTGCCAAAACGGATGCTGTGGGTGTGACGCTCTTACTCGGACCGATAACAGTTTTTCTGCACTCTGATTCTAGGGCCAAACAAACCCGGCCCGGGATTGTTGGCCAGGTACAAGTAGACTACGTCGGTATTGACAATCTCCAACCCCCGGAGGTTGAAAAGGGGGAAGCTGTCAATATCAAAGCCCACCCAATCCGCTACATACTGAATAGCATTGTCCTCGAGATTAAATTCCACGAGCGCTCGTGCTTGTATCCGGTCGTTTTGGTTGGTAATCATGATATTGTAATTTTCCCCCGGGGGCGTGGCCCCATCAGCCCGGCGGCTGAATTCGGTGACTGCTAGGTTCCAGCTCGTCTTTGTTTCTACGGGCGGGTAGTAATTGCAAACATTATTTGCTGTGTTTATGACATCAAAGTCGATGTAGAGGGGCACATAGTCCAGGGGGGTGGGGCCAATATGCAGCATGAGGGGGAGAAGCGTCCCGTCCTCAAAAAAGTAATATGCCTGATCCATGGTGTCCCCATTGGCAAACCCGTACCTGGCCCAAAGAGCGAAGCCGCAGGGAAAATTGAGGACAAAGGGTCCGGCGATTCTTTCGCTTAGCTGAAATTGATTTAGGTTACAGGGGGTTCCTTGGCCAACCCAGGGCAGGGTGAGAAAGTAGATGTAAAATACTCCTCGATACCTAACGTCGGATACCGTCATTCCCCTGTTTTCGGTCGCAAAAAAGTTCAGGGACCAACCATTTTGTTCCAGGGTATTCGCTCCGCCGATAGACCCAAACCCCGGGTGAATCGATTTGCTTTGAACCTCCCCTGGACCCTGGGGGGGCGGCATCATTGCAAAGGAACCGTCGATGTTCAGCAGTTCCATTCTCTCGCCAGTGAGGGGATTTTGAGATATCAGCTTGCCAATATCTTCCGGCAGTTCTACCACGGGTTCAATCACTCCTGTTAAGATGATGATACAGATTATGCCCGGAGCCAAGTGAGCGCAACCGGGCATATTTCCGCAAGGGCGTTTGTCTTTGCTTTTATCCGTTCATCTTGGTCCCTTGGTCCTGACTCTTACCTGCCGGGAGGGCGAGCTGGGGAGAAGGCAGGACTTTTTTGTCCGTTTCTAGCTTTCGCGTGAGGGAAGGACCCAGTGGGCAATAATTGCATAGCGGTAAGCAATTATAAAAAAGCATGGGTCTGAACTGAACTCTATAATAATGGCAGATTGCGATAGGAGGTAAGCATGAAAAAAATAATGTCCGGTTTTCTCACTGCGTTCCTATTCCTGATGTCTGCATGTGGTGGGGGAGGCGGAGAGGCCGCTTCCGATGATATTACAGTGAGTGTCAAACTCCTCCAGGGGTGGCAGGCTAGGGAGACCGGTAAGATTGTGCTGGTGGAGTATTACACGGAACAGGGAGCTCTGTTTTCAGTAACCAAGGAGGAAGGTGCAGTTGGCAAGAACCTGGATGAACACCTTAACAATAAAAAAGCTTTTTACGTCGAACAGTACAAAGATGTTGATTGGTTAGGGACAGAAAAGCGCCGCATCGATGGGCGAGAGGCCTTGGAAGTAACCTTTATTGCCCGAGGATTTAAACAAAAGGACGCCTACGTCCAAATTAGCAAAAGCTTGGTACTCATGTTTATTATCGTGGCCCCGGTGAATGGCTTTGAGAGCATCTTGGGGGATTATGAGGAAATGCTTGACTCGGTGAAAATCAAGTAATCTTAAAAAAGCTTTTATTCCAGAAAGACGTCCCCGTCTCTCCGCCGGTCAAAGATACCCTTGGGGGATCCATCCCGCCAGGAGAGACAGGTAACACCTCCGAAAAATAAGTCCATGGTATTGTGAACTTTTACCTGGTAGCCCAGATCTTCCAGTTCTGAGATAAAGGGCAAATCGCCCTCTGCATGCAGCGTTTCTCCCTCGCAGTGAAAGCGGGGCCAGTGGACGGCAGCGTCGAGGCTTTTTCTACCCTCCAGGTAGTGGAGCAGGACCTGGGCCAGGGCTGTAACAATCCGGCGGGCCCCCGGAGAACCGATTGCCATGACAATTCCGCCATCTTTAACTACCATGGTGGGGGCCATATTGCTGAGAGGAATTTTACTGGCGGCGGGGGCGTTGGGCGATTCCGGACTAGGGGTAAAATCTGCCACTTGGTTGTTGAGGATAAACCCTCTCCCGGGTATAGCGATGCCGGCGCCAAAAAAGTAGTTTATGGTCTGGGTGACGACAACTACGGTACCGAACCGGTCGGCCGTGATAAAGTTTGTCGTGCTGCCGCTGAGATAATGACTATCCGCCGTCTGGGATTTTCCTGCAGCTATGTCCTTGGCGATCTGGTCCAGGTAATCCGCGGAAAGGAGCCGGTCCAGGGGGATATCTACAAATGCCGGGTCCCCCATGTATCGGTCCTGATCACGGAAAACATAGCCCATGGCCCGGGCCAGGTAGTCTAGCCCCAAGAGCAGGTCGGGGCTATTTTCATGGCCGTAATGCTCCCATATCCCCATGAGCTGCAGCAGATTGGTCCCGCCGGTACTTGGCGGCGGGGCGGTGAGGATGGTGTACTGCCCGAACCTGCCCTCCAGGGGCGAAAGTTCCCGTGCCCGGTAGCTGGCCATGTCCTGGGCTCCAATATCCCCCCCGGCAGCTGCAACCGCCCGGAGGATTTCCCGGGCTATTTCGCCTAGGTAAAAGCAGCCTGCTCCTTCTTGGCCAATATACTCCAAGGTATCGGCTAGATCCGGTTGGGACAGGATGAACCCTGGCTGGGGCGGATTGCCCTGGTCTAGAAATAAACTTTCCATGACCGGGGATTCTTTGATTAAAGACAGCCGTTGGCTTAAAAGACCGGTGAAAACCTGGGATACGGGAAAACCCTTTCTTGCCAGCCCTGCGGCGGGAGCTACTAAGTCCGCCAGGGGAAGGCTGCCAAACAGAGAAAGGGCTTTTTCTATGCCCCTCAGTTGGCCCGGAACAGCCACCGCAGCTCCGCCCAGGCGGGCATGGCTTTTGCAGGCCGACGAGGACCTTTCCCGATAATCCAGAAACACAGGCTTACCCTGGGCTGGGTAGACCAGCATGAAGCCGCCGCCGCCGATTCCCGAAGCCTGGGGTTCAACGACGTTAAGGGCAAAGGAAACTGCAACCGCCGCGTCCACCGCATTTCCTCCTCGGGCTAGAATGCTGCGGCCGGCGGCCACTGCCAGGGGATGTGCGGCAATAACTGCTCCCGTTTTCAAGCCTGGAAAGCTAGTGTTCTTCCTCATAACTGCACCTCCAGTTTTTCTAAGTAGGGTAATGTGTCAGGGGGACAGGCTCCTGACACACTTTAGTGCTGGCAATATCTGTAGTATACTGATACATGGTCTCTACAAGAGAAGATTATTTTACGGAGCAATAGATGGGATAGGAGTAAAAAGCGATGCAGAATTGGAAACGGAATGTTGCCTTTTTCCTGGCCGGTCAAACCATATCGATTATGGGTTCTTACTTGGTTCAATACGCCATCATGTGGCATATCACCCTGACTACCCAGTCGGGACTGATGATGACTATCGCAATAATCTGTGGCTTTTTGCCCACCTTTTTCATCTCCCCCTTTGCCGGGGTATGGGCAGACCGACATGACCGGAAACTGCTGATTATTGGGGCGGATATCGCCATAGCGGCGGCAACGCTGGTACTGGCTATTTTGTTTCTCTTGGGTTACGACGCTTTTTGGCTGCTCTTTCTGATGTCGGCCCTGCGGGCCCTGGGGTCGGGGGTGCAGTCCCCCGCTATCGGGGCCTATCTGCCCCAGTTGGTGCCGACGGAAAAGTTGACTAAAGTCAACGCCGTCAACTCAACGATTCATTCGGTAATTGGCTTAATTTGTCCGATGCTCAGCGCAGCCCTGCTTAGTATTGCCGCTATCGAAGTAATATTTTTTATTGACGTCATTACTGCTGCGGGGGCAGTGGTTATTTTACTGGCATTTTTACATGTTCCGACCCATGCCAAGGCCTTGCACCGGGAGGCCGGGGGGTATCTAAACGATTTGGCCGCCGGCATCCGCTATATAATGGGGCAGAAGTTTACCCGGCATCTGTTTTCGTTTTGCGCAATATTTTTCCTCTTAAGCGGGCCGATGGCTTTTTTGACGCCCCTCCAGGTCACCCGCAGCTTTGGCGACGATGTCTGGCGCTTGAGCGCAATCGAGATCACCTTTTCCGCCGGGATGATCGGCGGCGGCTTGCTCATGGCTGCCTGGGGCGGCTTTAAGAATAAAGTTCACACCATGACCTTGGCCAGCCTGGCCATCGGGGTTTTCGTCATTGCTCTGGGCAGTATTCCCGTCTTCTGGCTCTATCTTCTCTTCATGGCCCTGACCGGGGTAGTGATGCCGGTCTTTAACACTCCCTTTACGGTACTCCTGCAGGAAAAGGTGGCCCCGGATTTTCTTGGCCGGACCTTTGGGGTTCTGGGGATGATCTCGAACACGATGATGCCCTTGGGCATGCTCATCTATGGCCCCCTTGCTGATCTCGTGAGGATTGAATGGATTCTTATAACGACGGGCTTTCTCTTATTCTTTGAGGGCTTTTTCCTTTTGGGCAGCAAGGATTTAATCCAGGCGGGGCAGGCGGCAGAACCTGGGGATTGAGACCTGGCTAACATGGCGAAAGGATGAATGCTGATGAAAATGCTATTGATCATAAAGGGCTGTATTATCGGCGTTGCAACCTTGGTTCCAGGGGTCAGCGGGGGCACCATGGCCATCGTCTTGGGAGTATATGACGACATTATCCATGCCTTGGCCCGGCCGAAGCAGTGGAAGGAAAACATCGGCTTTCTTTGCCAGGTGGCTCTGGGAGCCCTCGTCGGCATGTTTTTATTCAGCAAGCTACTTTCCCTGGCTCTGCACCATTTTGCGTTCCCTGTGCGCTACTTTTTTATTGGCCTGATTTGCGGCGGATTGCCACTGCTCTACCAGAGGACGAAAACTGCCATCAGCCGAAAGGCAGATTACCTATTTCTGCTGGCAGGTCTCTTAATTGTCCTGGTCATGGCGGTAAAACCCGAGACTATCATACACCTTGCCGGGTCCGGTGGTCTTTATAGTTTTTTCTTTTTGGTCTTGGCCGGAATACTAGTCGCTGTGGCCTTGATTCTGCCAGGAATAAGCGGTTCTTTTTTGCTGCTGGCCTTGGGTATGTATGAGCTTACCTTGGATGCTCTCCATAACCTGAATATCCCCTTCCTCCTTCCAGTCGCGATAGGCTGCCTGGTAGGGGTCTTGACCACCTCAAGAATACTGGAAAAGCTTCTGCGAACCTATCCTCGGAAAACTTACTTGGTGATTGTGGGCTTTCTCCTGGGTTCAATAATCCAGGTGTTCCCGGGAATCCCCGGTGGAATCGAGCTGCTATACAGCTTTGCCGCCCTAGTCCTCGGCTACCTTATCATACCCAAGCAATGTGTCAGGGGGACAGGCTCCTGACACATTTTTACGAAGAAAGTATGGCAGTGTGTCAGGAGCCTGTCCCCCTGACACACGGGTTTTCTCTTTCGGGCGGCAGGACTATTTCCTTGGATATTGAATTAGTCAGTAATGACATTCTCGGAGGAGACCATGAGTCTATTTGAGATAGTGCCGGACAACTTTTTTACTATCCTCGCTACGCCTAATAAAAAGATTTACCTCCAGGCCCTGCTGGTCCTGCGCCGCTGCTACCGGGGGGAACTGTCCATCCGCAAGACGGACTACGTCTCCGCCCTGGCGGAAGAACTGATCAGCCGCAGCCTAGACCTGGCCCCGGAAGAGGATGGTCTGCCTGAAGACGCTAGTTTTTCTGGCCAGGCCCACTTTCTTTTGCGCCGCCTCATCGACCACCACTGGGTGGAAGTAGAGACGGAAGGGTCCAGCCTGGAGGAGACTTTGGCGATTCCGGACTACGCCGCCAAATTCCTCAACCTCTTTCACGAACTGACCAGCGACCAGCACCGGGAATACAACCACTATGTCTTCACAATTTACAGCGTCCTCAAACAGGCTGACGAGACCAGGGACGACTACCTTTACGAGGCCCTGGCCACCGCTCACCGCAACGCCTCCGCCCTGGCCGAGGACCTGCGCAGTCTCCTGGGCAACATCCGCCGCTACCACCAACTTTTGGCCAATCAGGCTGAGGTCAGGGGGATTCTGCGCCAGCATTTCGACCAGTTCAGCGAAGAAATCGAGAAAAAGTTTTACCACCCCATCAAGACCTTTGACAGCGTTGACCGCTTCCGCCCGGCCATCCTGGCCATCCTGGGGGACTGGCGGGAAGACTCCTATCTCAAGGACCAGGTCGCCGAGCTGGCCCTGACCCGCGCCCCCGGACGCTTCGGGGACGCTTTGGCCGCCCGGCGGGAAGTCCAGACCTTGCTAGACGAGACCATTCGCCTTTTTGACTACGTGCCGGAACTGGTGGAGGAGATAGACCGCAAGCACCGACGCTACCTGGTGGCCGCCTATGACCGAATTATCTACCTGTCCCACAGCGACCAGACCGTCAAGGGCAAAGTGGTCCAGATTCTCACTGCCTTGCCGACCCTGGAAGAAGGGGACCTGGGGACCCTTTTGGCGGAGAACCTGCAGCTATTCAAAGTCGGCTGGTTTTCCGAGAACGACCTTTACACCCCCCGCAAGCGCCGCCAAGAGTTTGACCCCGAGCCCCTGCCATTGCCCTCGCCGCCGGATCTGGCCGCTATCCGCCTGGAACTGGAGAGTTTTACCCAGCGGGTGCAAGAAGGTTTTGATCAGGCCAGGGTTCTGGCCTTTATGAGGGAGCAGTTTGGCGACAGGCCTATCCTCAATACCGCCCAGCTCGATCTGCCCGGCCTGGATGAATTCATCCTCTCCCTGCTGGCCGTCCTGCGCCATGACGATCCCGCTTCTTTTTACCGAATCCAGCTAGGCCGGGGCTATTTGTACAACAACGGCTTCCGCTTGCCGGAACTAAAATTCTACCTGAAGGAGGAGGCAGATGGCGGACTTTCTGAATGAAATCCCCGAAAGAGATCGAGAAAAAGTGACCCGCGCTCTCAATTCCCTTCTGGCCAGCACCTTCCTCCTCCGGGATATCTACGATGACAAGGCCGAACACTTGCGCACTAACGAAGAATACAGCCTGATCGAACGCCACCTGGACTTTGTCCGGGCCTGGTTTGACGTGGCCGGCTGGGACCTGCATCGGGACACTTCCCTGGGGGTCATTTACTGCCAAAACCGCCTGGGCCTAAACCGGATCCGCCTGGATAAAGCCGCTACCATGCTCCTGCTGGCTGCCCGCTTAGCCTACGAAGAAGAGCGAGAAAAACTCTCTTTGCGTAAAGAAGTGGTGGTCAGCATCCGCGGCCTCCTGGACCGGCTGCTGACCATCGGGGTCATCGACAAGAAACTGCCGGACCGGGCCCTCCGGGACGGCATCAACCTACTGACCAACTTTCGCCTGATCGAGCGCTTGGACGGACCCGCCCATGAGCCGGATACCCGCCTCGTCATCTACCCCAGTATCTTGCTGGCCATCGACAACCAGCGCATCGCCCGCCTGGCCCGGGCTCTGAAGGAAGCGGGGGAGGAGGACGAAGATGAAACTCCTTAAAAGGTTCCTGCTCATCAACTGGCACTACCTGGACCACGAACTCTTGGAGCTGGAAAACGTAAATTTCCTCACGGGCAAGAACGCTTCCGGCAAGTCCACCATCATCGACGCCATCCAGCTTCTTTTCTTAGGAGATACCAACGAACACTACTTTAACAAGGCGGCTAACGAGCGCTCCCGCCGCACCCTCAGGGGCTACCTGCGCTGCGAAGTGGGGGACGACGGGGAAAGCGGCTCCCGTTACCGCCGCACCGGGGACTTTTCCAGCTACCTGGTGGGGGAATTTATGGACACGGAAAAGCGCCGTCCCTTTTGTCTGGGGATTGTCTTTGACAGCTACAGCGACGACAAGCACGAATACCGTTACTTCACCCTGGATAGCCCTCTTCCCGACAATCATTTTCTGCGCAATAATGTGCCGATGAGCATTCGGGATTGCCAGGCCTGGTGCAAGAACCAAAATCTTCGGGCCACCTTTTTCGAAACCAATAAGCGCTACCGGGAGGAGCTCTTGGGCCGCTTGGGGGGCCTGCGGGACAAGTACTTCAAGCTGTTCCGCAAGGCGGTGCCCTTTGCCCCCACCAACGATATTGAGGAGTTCATCAGCGAATTTGTCTGCGATGAGACTAGTACTGTGAACATCGCCGATATGCAGCAAAATATCCGGGTCTACCGGGACCTGGAGTTCCAGGCTGAGAAGGTGCAAGTAAGCATCACCGCCCTGCGGGGCATCGAAGAGGCCTGGCAAAAATGGGAGTTAGAAAGGATCCGCCTGCTGGAGCAGCAATTTCTCTTTGACCGGGCCGAAAAGCAAGGGCTGCTGGACGAACTAGAAAAGACTAAGGCCGAGCTCCTGAGACTGCAAGACACCTTGGCAGCACTGGAAAAAGAGGAAGAGGTCCTGGCCCGGGCTAAAATAGAAAAAGACGCCCTGATCGTCGACCTTAAGGCGGAGATCGAGGCCTCGGACATCCGCCTCAAAGAAAAGAACTTACAGAGTCGTCTGGAGTCCTTGAGAGAAAAACTGAAAGAGAACGGCAAGGCCCGCCAGCGCCTGGTAAAAAATCTGCGGGAGCACTGGGTAAACTGGACCGAATTGGCCCGGGTAGCCAGGAGGCTGCTGCCGGAAACCGAGGCTACCGCCCACGCCGTCCTGGCAATCCTTACGGCCTGGGCCGGGCCCCTGGACCGGGAAGAATTTTCGCCAGTTCTCGCCGAGCTGCCCCAGGCCGAAGCCCTGGCCCGGGACCTGGCGGACAGGCTCCGGGACCGGCACCGACAGCTAGAGATCCAGCGGGCGGAGCTGGCGGAAGCGGAGCGGGCCCTCCAGGAAAAGATACAGCGCTTGGAAGAAGGGATAAAACCCTTTGACCCCCGCTTGGAAAAACTGCGAGACTTGATTCAAGAGCAGGTTCCCGGCAGCAATCCTCGGATTTTTTGCGACCTCTTGGAGATCGCCGAGGAGGGCTGGCAAAACGCCATCGAGGGCTACTTGCACAGCCAAAAGTTCTACCTCCTGGTGGAACCGGCGGCCTTTATCCCCGCCCTCAGGGTCTACGATCGGGAAAAGGACAATTACCATCTACACAGCTTCGGCCTGGTAGATGTGGAAAAACTTCTTGCCCGGGAGTTAAAAGTCCAACCCGGCAGCTTGGCCCAATATGTCCAGGCCCAGGATCGCCAAGCCCGGGCCTTGGCCGACTACCTCCTGGGCCGGGTCATCGGCTGCCCCCAGGTTGAGGAAATCCGCAACCATGAGATCGCCATCACTCCGGGTTGCATGCTCTACCAAAACTACGTGGCCCGGCAACTGGACCCCCGGCGCTACCAGGATCCCTTTATCGGCAAGCAGTCCCTCACTCGCCAGATAGAAAACGCCAAGGGGGACCTGGCGCGCCTGGCAGGGGAAAGGGAGCTTCTTCAAGCCCAACTGGCAGATTTCAGCGGGATACCCCTTTTCATTCCCGCCGGTAACACCCTGGAACGCTACCGAGAGGATGCCGTCCTGGCCGCCGCCATTCCCGGCCTGGAAGCGGCCGAAAGGGAGCTGGCCGATGAACTGGCGGCTTTGGACCTGACCTGGCTGGCCCGTCAACAGGAAAGGGTAAGGGTTTTAGTAAGCGAATCAGGTGAGCTTCAAATGAGAATTATGCAAAACAGCCGTCGGGCGGGGGCCGCCCAGGCCGGGATAAAAAGCGCGGAAGACCGGATACCCGCCTTGGCCTTCCGTTGCCAAGAAGAGCAGACAAAGATCGAGGAGACTTATGAGAGGGACTGGCTGGAGGAGACGGGAGAACCCCGCTTTTACCAGGAGCTGGCCCGCTTGAAGAGCGCCGAGGCTATCAAGAACAACTTTTCCAGCCAACTGGCCCGGACCAAGAGTCAGGCGGATAAAAGCTTTGGCGCCCTAAAAGACCTGCGGGAGGAGTACAATCGGGTCAACCATCTGTCCTTGGACTCGGAGAGCCCGGACAATACCCCCTTTGCCGACGAGCTGGCCAAGCTAGAGGAGACCTACCTGCGGGAATACCAGGAAAAGATCAGCGAAGCCCGCCAGCGCGCCGAGCGCCAATTCCGGGAGGATTTTATCAGCAAGCTCCGGAACAACATCGAATCGGCCCAGCAGCAGCTAGACGAAATCAATAAAACCCTAAAAAACATCCCCTTCGGCCAGGAGCGCTACCGCTTTAAGGTCCAGCCCGGCAAGGGCAAGCGCAAATTCTACGACATGATCATGGACGACCTTCTTCTCCAGGGCCGGGACCTCTTTTCCGGCGCTTTCCAGGATAAGCACCGGGAAGCCCTGGACGACCTCTTTCGCCGGATTGTGCCCGAAGATTACCTGTTCAACGGCGACGCCAGAACTGAACTGGAGAAAAACCTGGAAGAGTTCACCGACTACCGCAAGTACCTGGAATTCGACCTCATCTCCACTGATGAGGAGGGCAACGAGACCCGGCTCAGCAAGATGCTCAACAAGCGCTCTGGCGGCGAGACCCAAAACCCCTTTTACGTAGCCGTTCTCGCTTCTTTCGCCCATGTTTACCGGACCAGGATGCAGGGCTACAACGATACTGCTCGCCTCATCGTCTTTGACGAGGCCTTTAATAAGATGGACCACCAGCGCATCCAAGAAAGCATCAAATTGGCCAAACGGCTGGGTTTGCAACTGGTCATCTCCGCTCCCACAGAAAAGGTGGCGGATATCGTGCCCCTGGTGGACCGCACCCTCATCGTCCTTCGGACTAAGGCGGGGACTAGCGTCCGCTCCTTCGATCCCCAGGCGCTGGAGAGATGACATGAACATCAAAAAGGAGATCCTCGACCAACTCCTGGACAAGTATGAAAACAGCGTCCATTTTAAAGAAGAGGCCAAGGTCAACCGTCGCATAATCCTGCCCCTCAAACCGCCCCTTTACGATATTGAGAACATCAGCAAAAAGAGGGCGGTGCACATGGTGTTGGAGGAATTGGTGGGCAAGGAGCTGGTGGCCGTCCAATGGGTTTGGGGCGCCCCAAATCACATCGCCCGGCATGTTCAACTAAACCTGGACAAGGTCGACCTGGCCTATGAGGAGATAAACCGGCCGGACAAAAAGTCTGCCCTAGCTTTTTTAAGTGAGCTGTGCCAAGCCAAGGAGGGAGACCCGGACTGGCTCAAAGCTTTTCGGGACCAGACCGGGGCGTATGTCGAAACCAAGTACAAAATCCCTCCTGGCCTGCCCGCCGAAGGGGAAAAGCAGCAGCACCTTTTCCTTGCCCTGGAGGCCATTGCCCGCCTGAACGGGGAGGAGGTCCTGGAGCGGATTTTTAGCAAGAGGCTCTTTCGGGACAGCAAGTACTTCGAGACCCATCTCCGAGGGAAAATCGCTGCCATTCTCGGCCATTTCAAACTGGGCACCGGGGATTTAGGCCCCGACGAAGTCCTACAGGAAGCAGGGCTCCTCCGTTCCACCGATGAGCTCCTGTTTACCGGACCCATCGCCATCCGGGTAGATGGCCGGGTCATCGATTTTACCCCCCTAAAGTACGGAGCGGCCATCGGGGCCAGGACCGTGCCGGAGCTGGAGATTGAGGAGCTAGGGGTCGCTACCGTCATCACCATTGAGAACAAGGCCAGTTACCGGGAATACTGCAGCCAGATGGACGACAAGACCCTGGCCCTCTATATAGCGGGATTTCCCAGCCCGATGAAAAGGCTTTTCCTGCGGAAATTATCTGAGTGTGGGCAAAAAAATAACCCCACTGCCAGGTTCCTCCACTGGGGAGATATCGACTTGGGCGGGTTCAGGATCTTCAGGTGCCTTAAAGATGAGGTCCCGACTCTTGAGCCATACCTGATGGACCGGAACACTCTGCTGGCGAATAGGGAGCAGTGCCAACCCCTGGCCAGGGG
>DGZR01000002.1:25505-25657 GCA_002397155.1 Firmicutes bacterium UBA4975
CAGTGCCAACCCCTGGCCAGGGGCTATGGCAAGAAGCTAGAGGGCTTGTTAGAGGAGCAAGGATTTAGAGAGTTCTGGGATGTGATTAGGGTGATGCTGCGGAAGAGTATTCGCTTGGAACAAGAGGGTATTATTATCCGGAGTAAATAATT
>DGZR01000005.1:0-819 GCA_002397155.1 Firmicutes bacterium UBA4975
AAAATCCTGCCCTAACCCCCAATCCTGTAGGGGGGTCGTCTCGGCCCCCCCCTTCAAAAAGCCCTGCTCCAACCTCCAACCCTGGCCGGGGTTTCGTGTTATAATCCTTATACCCGCTAAATACTATTGTCTAGTACCCGGGCCAGGAAAACCTGGGGCCGGACCTTCTGGGAGGGACTGTTATGGATTGCCGTGAAAATCCAACCCCCTGCTTTCCCTATGGCGCGGCAGAGGTCGAATACCTGGCCCGCCGGGACAAAAAGCTGGGAGCAGCCATCAATAGAATCGGCTTCATCCGGCGGCCGCTGGTGCCGGACCCTTTTGCTGCCCTCATATCCAGCGTCGTCAGCCAGCAAGTATCAAAAAAAGCGGCCAAGACGGTCTGGGACCGGCTTGCCGCCTTACTTGGTTCGGTTGACCCGGAAACAATTGACAGGACCGGAGCAGACGCCATCCAGGCCTGCGGCCTCTCTTTGCGCAAAGTAGCCTACATCAAGGGAATAGCCGACGCCGTCCTGTCCGGCCAAATCGACTTTGCCGCCCTGAGCGGTCTGGAAGACCGACAGGTGATTGCCCAGCTTACGGCCTTGCCGGGGGTGGGGGTGTGGACAGCGGAGATGCTCCTGATCTTTTCTTTCTGCCGCCCGGATATCCTCAGCTATAGTGACTTGGCTATCCGCCGGGGCATGATGAACCTGTATGGCCATCGGGATCTGTCCCGGGAGAGATTTGAAAAGTACCGGGCCCGCTACTCTCCTTGGGGTTCAGTTGCATCCCTCTACCTCTGGGAGCTGTCCCACCAAGATTGATTTGTCCAAG
>DGZR01000005.1:1058-8673 GCA_002397155.1 Firmicutes bacterium UBA4975
AGGTGGGAGTGGTGCCGATGGGACTCGGGGATGAGTTCGTCGCTGACGATGTAAATCATGGCGCCGGCCGCTACCCCCAGGGTGATACTGATAAAGGACTCGCTCAGGTTGATGAGGAGCAATCCCGCCCCAGTGCCCACCGGCGTCATGAGGCCGGCCAGGGCAGTGAGAAGCAAGACTTTTGCCTTGCCCATCCCCCCCGCCAAGAGGGGAGCAGCAGTAGCCATGCCTTCGGGCACGTTGTGCACTGCCAGGGCCAGAGCTACGGCAGTCCCCAGGCCCGGACTGGCGCTAAAACCAGCCCCGATGGCCAAACCTTCGGGAAAATTGTGCAGAGCAATCCCCAAAAAGATAAAGTATCCGACTTTGAGCAGGTTGGCGTCCCCCCCCGCCTCCGCTTTTCCTTCTCCAATGTGGATGTGGGGAACCAGGGTGTCCAGGCCAAACATCAGGCCCGCCCCGATTAAGAAACCGGCGATGGCCCTGACCATGCCGCCAAGGGCCAGAGCTTCCGGCAGCAGGCTAAAGGCGGATATAGCCAGCATTGCTCCCGAGGCAAAGCCCAGAACAAGGGACAGGACTTTTTTGGCGGGCTTGCCCAGGAGGAAAACCAGAATAGCCCCCAGGGCGGTGGCAATCCCCGCCAACGCGCTGATCAGTACGATTTCCATGTTATCACCCGCTGTTATGTTATGTCGGGGGTCTCGGCCACCCGGGTTTAATCCCCTGTAATTCAGGGGAAAACTGTGTTATAGTGAGTGGAAATACGCCTATTGAAGGTGATTAGTTTGCGGATAATTATCATTGGCGCCGGTGAAGTTGGTGCCGAACTTGCAGCTAAACTGTCCAGGGAAGACAACGATGTGACCGTCATCGATAAAAGCATGGCCCCCCTGGATCGTTTGGCCTCCCTGGACGTCCTGACGATTCAGGGCAACGGAGCAGATTTGGAGACCTTGGAGGCGGCCAGCATTCGAGATACCGACTTGCTGGTGGCCGTTACCCAGGTCGACGAAATAAACATCATGGCCTGCCTGTTGGCGAAGAACAACGGGGCCAAGCGGACAATTGCCCGGATCCGCCATACTGCTTACGGCAGCGAGTACAAGAGCCTGACCAATGAAAGACTGGGCATCGACATTACTATCAATCCCGAGCAGGTCGCCGCTCAGGAAATCGTCAAAGTAGTGAAAAGCGTTCACGCTTCGGAGATTGATTTTTTCTGTAAAGACAGAGTGCAGATGTTGGGCATGCGCCTGGGGCCCGAATCCCCCCTGGTGGGGAAAAAGCTTAAGGATTTGTCCCTGGGCGATAACACCCTCGTCGCCGCCATCAATCGTAAAAATCAGCTGATCATCCCCCGGGGGGGTGACGCCCTTGAACTGGGCGATCACATGTACATGCTTGCCCTGACGGCGAACCATTTCCCCTACGAGCTGGTTAGCGGCAAGGAACCCCTTCGGGTAAACAAGATCATGATCATGGGGGCGGGCAAGGTTGGCCGCCACGTGGTGCGCCTGCTCGGGCGGTCCCGGGGCCGGGAAATCAAGCTAATTGACAGCAATCTGGACAAATGCCGGGAAGCCGCCGACCTTTTCCCCGAAGCCTTGGTCCTGTATGGCAACGGCACCGACCAGGAATTTTTGCGGCAGGAAGGTATTGAAAACACCGATGTCTTTGTCGCTGTATCGGGAAATGATGAGGTCAACATCCTCTCCGCGCTGCTGGCCAAGAAACTGGGGGTAAAAAAGGCCATTGTCGAGATAAACCGCTCGGACTATGCCCTCCTGGTGGACACCCTAGATATTGACACCGCCATCCGCCCCCGCTACCTGACCGCTGGCACTATCCTCAAACTGGTCCGCAAGGGTAAAATCGAGTCGGTGATGATCCTGGGAGAGGATCAGGCCGAAGTGATCGAAATAAGCGTGGGCCAGGGCGCTTCTGTTGAAGGGAAGACCTTGAAAGAACTAGCCCTCCCCGGCGGTATTTTAGTCGGTGCCATCGTCCGGGGGAATAAAGCTATTATCCCCCGAGGCAGCGATCAAGTGGTTCAGCAGGATAAAGTGGTCCTCTTCTGTCTGCCCGAATTGAGCCAGCACGCGACTACTCTCTTTTCGGGCAGGTGAAAGCATTGTTTGAAAATGTGCACTTAAATATATTCGGTAAGTTTCTCTTGGTCCTCAGCGCCTCGATGGCCGTGCCCTTGGCCATTTCCCTGGCCTGGGACCAGCCCGACGTCCCGGCTTTTGCCTACTCCATCCTCTTCATCACCCTTTTGGGGGGAGGGTTGGCTTTTCTCTTTAAGACCGGCGAAAAGGAATTGAGCATCAGGGACGGTTATGTCCTAGTGGGCCTGATTTGGCTGGGCGCCGGACTCCTGGGGGCCCTGCCCTTTTACTTTTCCGGCTCGGTGCCCACGTACATCGACGCGGTTTTTGAAACGGTTTCCGGCTTTACTACCACCGGAGCCACTGTATTTGCCGTCATCGAAGATAAGCCCTTGGGCATTTTATTTTGGCGCAGCCTCACCCACTGGCTGGGTGGGATGGGCATAATCGTCCTATCGGTAGCCTTTTTGCCCCGCCTGGGCGCAGGGGCGATGCAGCTTTTCCGGGCGGAGGTGCCCGGGCCCTCGGCTGAAAGGCTGATGCCCAGGATAAAAGAGACGGCCAGGGTCCTCTGGCTGCTCTACGCGGCCTTGACGGCGGTGCTGGTGCTGGCCCTGCTCCTGGCCGGCATGAACTGGTTTGACGCTGTCACCCATGCCTTTTCCACCTTGGGAACCGGCGGGTTTTCCAGCAAAAACTTGAGCGTCGCCGCCTTTGCCAGCCCCTGGATAGATGTCATCCTCACCCTCTTCATGATAGCCGCCGGCGCTAACTTTACCCTCTACTACTACCTATACAACCGACGCTGGTCCCTGATCTGGGAAGACAGAGAACTGCGCTTCTACCTGGCGGTAGTGGCGGGCGCCGGACTCCTGATTACCCTCAACCTCTTGTTTGACGAAGTCTATACCTCAGTATGGGAGTCCCTGCACCAGAGCTTCTTTCAAGTGGCTTCCCTGGTCACTACCACCGGCTTTTCCACCGCAGATTTTAACAAGTGGCCTCCTCTTTCCCAAGGCATCCTGATCACTCTAGAATTCTTCGGCGGGTCAGCGGGTTCCACGGCCGGGGCCCTAAAGATGATCCGGGTCCTCATCATGCTGAAATTTATCGGTCGGGAATTCTACCGTCTCATCCACCCAAAAATCGTCAGGCCGGTGCGGATGGGGAATCGGGTCATCCCCGAAGAAATGCTGGACAGTATTGCCGGCTTCACCCTCCTCTACTTCCTGGTCTTTCTCCTGGCCGGCCTGGCGGTGTCTGCCATGGGCGTGGACTTGCTCAGCGCATTTACCGGCTCGGCAGCGACTTTGGGCAATGTGGGACCGGGCTTAAACCTTCTGGGGCCCCTGGGAAACTTTGGCTTTCTCCCCGCCGGAGCCAAAATCGTCTACATCCTCTGCATGCTCCTGGGCCGCCTGGAACTCTTCACCTTTATCCTCTTCCTGCTCTACCCCTTCACCGGCCTGAGCAACCTGCTTAAATCCCGGCGGCAGCTCCGTTGAACAACTGGGCGGAGCAGGCACCATTCAGACTGGGGGAATGGCCTTGTTTCTTGGCATATTCATCTTGATAATTGGTCTTGGCATCAACGGAGGGAGAATACTCTACCGCTGGTCCGCCCACTTGGGCGCGGGGATAAAACCC
Organism: Firmicutes bacterium UBA4975; assembly: GCA_002397155.1. Classification (GTDB taxonomy): domain Bacteria; phylum Bacillota; class Proteinivoracia; order UBA4975; family UBA4975; genus UBA4975. The sequence goes on from DGZR01000005.1 coordinate 4,817, forward strand.
CTTTTGTTCGGCTCTGCCTATGGTTTGGGCGTAATCCTCATCCTGGCCGCTTTTATTGCCAGCCGGGTGCCGGGAATCGCCATTCCCCGCTTCCTTTTACGCCTGGCCCACTACGGGCTAGGCCTTCTCCTCTATGTAATCTTGGTAGTCAACACCCTCGCTGCCCTGCTCTTTTTGGGCCGCCTTCTGGGCTTTTTCCCCGCGCCTCTGCCCGGGACTGTCTCCCGGGTCAGTCTGGCCCTGTCCTTGTTCCTGGTTCTTGCCTTTTCCCTGTATGGCAGCCTCAACGCCGGGCCAATCCGAACCCGCAGTTACACAGTGCAGCTAGGAGAGAACAAAGGGGATATGGATTCCCTGCGGATTGTCCTGGCCAGCGACTTCCATCTGGGCTATGTCGTCGAAGAGAAACACCTGGGGAAAATCGTCGCCGCGATCAACGCAGCCGATGCTGATCTGGTCTGCCTGGCCGGGGACATCTTTGACGGAGATATGACCGCCCTGGCGGACCCTAAAAGGCTGCAGGAGCTGCTGGGGGAAATTAGGGCAAAACACGGGGTATACGCCTGCCTGGGCAATCACGATGCCGGCGGGCACTACCGGCCAATGGTGGAATTCCTTGAAGCGGCGGGGATAAGGCTACTGGAGGATGACACGGCTATCATCGACAAGCGGGTCCTCCTCGTGGGCAGAAAGGACTCGTCCCCTATCGGCGGCCAGGGAATAGCCCGAAAAGCAGTGGCCCTGCCTCCGGTGGGCCTGCCGGTCATCGTGATGGATCACCAGCCCGGCAACGTTGGCGAATACGGGGAGGAGACGGACTTAGTTCTTTGCGGTCATTCCCATCGGGGGCAAGTATTTCCCTTTAACTTGGTAACCAAGGCCGTTTACCTGGTGGATTACGGGTACTACCAAGAGCCTGGCAGCGGGACTCAGTTCGTCGTCACTTCCGGGGCGGGCACCTGGGGCCCTCCTTTCCGGGTGGGCTCGGAGAATGAAGTAGTAGTGATCGATGTACTGTTCCCGGCTGAGGCTGAGGGCCGCTAAGCGAGGGGCAGCCTGACCTGAAATTCGGCCCCCTGGCCCAAGCCCTCGCTCTTGGCCCCCACCGTCCCCCCGTGCAGCTCGACAATCCCCTTGACTATGGACAGGCCCAGGCCCAGACCACCGGCGCTAAGAGAGTTTTCCGCCTGGGTAAAGGGCTCGAAGAGATCGGGAATCAGTTCCGGAGGGATGCCGATTCCGCTGTCGAGAAAGGTAATGACCGCCTGACCGGCCTCTCTGTCCTCGGCCACCGTAACCTGGACCTGCCCCCCCTTGGGGGTAAATTTTAAAGCGTTGTCCAGTAAGTTGCTCAGGACTTGCCTTATCCGCCCCAGGTCGGCCTCGATATAGAGGGGTTCGCCAAAGCTTCCTTCCAGGACAACTCCCTTTTGCTCGTAGTTAACCTTGAACTCTTCCAAAACCCTTTTACCGACGGCATTAAGATCTACCCGCTCCCGGTACAGCTTGATTTTATCCTTGCCCAGCCTAGATATGTCCAGAAGGTCGTCCACCAGCCGCATGAGCTGAGCTGTCTGCCGCCCGATGATTCCCCGGGTCCGCTCGTCCTGCTCGCTGCCGGGGGCAACCTGTTCCAGCAGGGTTAGGGCCATGGAAATAGTGGCCAGGGGGTTGCGCAGTTCGTGAGAAAGAGTAGAGATAAAATTGTCCTTTTTTGCCGCCGCTTGGTGCAGCTTTTGAATTAAAACCCGGGCATTTTTCTCGCTGTTGCTGAGGGCTTTCTCGGCCATTTTTTTATCGTTTATATCAATGAAAACTCCGTAAGCTTTCTGCGGATTGCCATCCTTGTCGTACACTATCCTGGACTGATTATAGACCCACACATAGCCTAAATCGACAGTCAAGACCCGGTATTCGCCTTGACATTTTGCTTCTCCCGCCCGCAAGGTGTCCTTCCAGAGCAACTCGATGCGGCCGAAGTCCTCCGGATGGATTACTCTGAAAGGTTCGGCGAATAATACTTTCCCGGGGCAGCTTTCCAGCCCCAGCCGTCTTTTCCAGGTCTCTGAAATCTGGCATTCCTTCTTAGTATAATCTACCTTTAGCGAGCCCAGGCTGGAGCTGTCCAGCGTCTTCAGGCACTCCTCCTCAGCTTCCACCAGCTTTTGCTCAAACTCTTTTCTCTCGGTAATATCGCTGGCGACCCCCAGCCAGACAGTAATTTCTCCATGTCTATTGAACAAGGGGGCAGTTCGGGAATAGACCCAGATGATTTGGCCGTTAGCGGCAATCAGGCGGTGTTCCCCGCAGAGGAGACGCTTTTCCGCTATGGCCTGGGCGATCTTTACTGCCGCCCCGGGCTGGTCCTCCGGAAGGATGTACCTCTTGAGCCAGCCGGAATCGGCCCGTGGGAGTAAAGATATTTTGCCTTCTTTTTTTAAGACGCGCATTCTGACCCAATTTGGACTCAGGAGGTAGACATTATCAAATGTGTCCAGTAGAAAAGCTTTAAAGCTTTTCGTACTAATCGATTTTCTTACGTGACCTTTCAGCAGTCTCCACCGTCTTTTCTGTTTTTTTTTAACTGCCCTTTATCCGGCGAAAGCACATAAACACCCCCAATCGGATAAACCCACTGCCAAGCAGCTGGAGTTTGTGAAGATTCTTACTCGATTTTACCACACTTTACCATGGGAGAAGCGCTCCCTCGCCCGGAAAGATTATGCAGTATCAGCTTGTTAAAGGGGGCAAATAATAACTAGGAGATTACTTTAGAATACGAGGGAACCGAATGAGAAAGCCCAATGAGTTATTCTTGTATTTAGGGGTTATTTTACTGATAGCGGCGGGGCAAACCCTCGGAATATCGGCACTCCCCGCTGTTCCGGACGACCGGGAGCCCGGTATGGGATACCGGGAAGAGCAGGATAGAGCGCAGGAACCCCTGCCCTGGGAAGGAGATCCCCACTTCGTTGCAGCGGTGACTGAAAATGGAGCGCGGGTGCTGATGGCCCGATACAGCGCTGTTTTTCCAGGACCGACGCCGGGAGAGCTTTACAATGTGGGGCTGGCTGCCCAGCGCTTAGCCGGGACAGTAGTGAGGGCGGGAGAAGTATTTTCCCAAAACAGCCTCCTCGGTCCATACACCGGGGAAAAGGGGTATCAAGAAGGGCCGATTTTTAAAGGAAACCAGGTCGTCAACTCAACCGGGGGCGGTGTGTGCAAAGTCGCTTCCTTGCTTTACAACGTGGCGGTGTTGTGCAACTTCACCGTTTTGGAACGGCACAATCACTCGATGACAGTGCCCTATGTGCCTCCGGGGCAGGATGCCACCGTCTTTTACGGTTCCAAGGATTTTTGTTTCCGCAATGACTCTTCCGGTCCCGTGGTCATCTGGGCGGAAACAGTGGACAATACCCTTCATATAGCCGCCTACGGCCAGGAAAAACCCCCGGAAGTGACGTGGCGCCACGAGGTAGTAAAACAAGTAGATTACTGGACGGTATACCGCACTAACCCAGACCTGGCCCCGGGCACGGAAGAAGTGATTATCCCGGGCCAAAAAGGTTGCCAGGTCCGTTCGACCGCGCTGGTAAAGGGCAAAGACGGCCGGGTAGAAGAAAAAGACCTGGGCGAAAGCTGGTACAATGTCCAACCCCAAGTTATCGAACGGGGCCCAGAACCCAATCCGGGCACCGGCTGAATCCCCTAAATCAGAGCCCGCCGAAGCGGGCCATTTTATGTAACATCAGCATATATGCCCTCTTATTGTGTGTCACTACCCTGTCCCCCTGACACAAAAATTTTTTTGCAAGGGAAAGGATTATTGCATCCAGAGGACGAATTATTTTTAGGGG
>DGZR01000005.1:8872-14052 GCA_002397155.1 Firmicutes bacterium UBA4975
TAGGGGCACCATCCGCAAAGAGGCGAGAACGAGGAAAAAGCGGGGTGAGGAAATGGGTAACCAACAGTTTCAAAGTGCAGTGCTGGAAAAGCTTGAGCAGCTGACAACTCGGATGGACAGCATGGAAAACCGGATGGGCAGTATAGAAGCCAACATGGCAACCAAGGATGAACTGGCAAGAGTAAAAGAAATTGTGGTCAAGATAGAGAACGAACATGGCCTAAAACTCGGTGCCCTGTTTGACGGATATGTCCAAAATGCGGACAAGCTTGACCGGATAGAGAAGATCGTTGCCAGGCATGACGAAGCCCTACTGAAAAAAGTTAAATAGAGGCCATCTTGACGAAACAAGCCCTCAAGGTGGCTTTAGTTTAAGAAGGAGAGTGTGAACTTAAGCTGGCCTGGGCATCAGTTCCAGAAAAGAGAGGCAGTGGAAGGACCCCTGGATGGATAATAAATCGCCCAGTATTTAGGACATAAAAATAAAAAGCCCGGAAATGCAAAAACGCATTATCCAGGCTTTTATCCAGCGGGTTGTCGTTTATGATGATGATACCATTAATGTTACCTTAAGTGTGGATTTTGATGGTGGAGGCGGCGGGAGTCGAACCCGCGTCCGAAGGTCAAGCCACGGAAGCATCTCCGAGCGCATTCCCTGTTTTAATTCTCGCCTTTGGCAGCTCCCAGGGACAGGATCAGCCGTCGGCCAGCCTCCTTAGTTTCCCGGCGGCGGCGGAGACAAATGCCGTCGGTAGCCCGCATTAGCGACGCCCTGGCCAATCCCCACGGGCGGGGAACTGGAAGGACGGCAGCCTATTTAACTAGGCCGCGAAAGCGTAATTATCGTTGGCAGTTAATAGCCTTTTCCAGTTGTTGACGGGGTCCGGCCCCCGGCTCGCTTCTTCCGCCACTTCAAACCCCCGTCGAAACCAGTACGCCCCCATTGCTTTGGCCTGTCGGCGGCAAATGCATTATAGCATTTTTAGTTGTCAAAAACAAATCGCTGGGGTCCATTTTTACTTTTTTTACCTTTTAGTCGGGGGATGGTCTGTCAAATTGACTTTAGAATAAACTTTTATTGTTGGCTCTGCTTCCTTTTCGCTTTATCTCGGTACTCGCTGGGACTTAACCCAGTGTGCAGCTTAAAGAAGTTGGCAAAATGGCTGCTGTTTTGGAACCCGCACTGCAGACATATCTCGGTGATTGTCTGGCTGGTGGCGCTCAGGAACTCTTTTGCTTTTTCCACCCGCACTTGGGTCAGGTAGGCAAAAGGAGTCTTGCCCGTCTCTTTTTGAAAGATGCGGATAAAGTGAAAAGAGCTATAATGGGCTTTGTGGGCCAATTCTTCAAGGGTGATTTTTTTAAAGTAGTTTTCATTGATGTAATCCACGGCGGGATCGATACTTCTGATTTTGCGGTTTTCCACCGTTAAGACCGCCGGTCTGGGCAGGCTTTTCAAAAGCAGGCTGGTTATCAGGCGGGCTAAATCACCCAGTAGGGTATCCCGGCCCAGGTAGTCTCCGCGCGCCTCCTGGTAAAACATGGCCAGGCGGCTGCCAATAACTTTGCTTTCCTTTAGGTAAAAGACCTTTTCGCCACCCATGTGATTTACGGGGGCAAGGGTTTTAAGAAAATTATTTTCAATAAATATGACACTGTTAAAGGAATTTACCCTCACGAGGACGAACATATAGTACCCCGGAGGAGAAACAATTTTCCGGGTATTGGGGCAACGAGGACAAAAGAGAAAGTCCTCGGTCCCCACCGTTTCGAAGCTTAAGGGCTGCTTCAAACCTTGGCTGGAGGAATGACTTATTGTCAGGGGTCCGACCTCGGGCGTTGGCCCCGGGAATTTGGCGCCAGCGTGGAAGTGACCCGACCTCTCCTTGGACAAGTTTATCACCATGGTTACCTCCTCACCCCTTGATGAACAGAAAGCCACCTTTTTTATCTGCTCTTTAGCAATATTATATAGGTCTAGATATTGCTCTGTAATCACCCCGGGGGTGATTTGCGAACGAGAAAGGGTGATAGTGTATGTACTTACTTAGCCGTGAAGCCGTTTCCAGAGTTTTAGTTGTTATGTTAATCCTTTCGGCCGCCCTTTTAGCGGGCTGTGCCAATAAAAATGAACCCAGCCCCGCCAATCCAGTTACCCTCACCCTTTGGCACAATTTTGGCGGGCAGATGCAGACCACCATGGACGAGTTGGTGGATGAATTCAACAACACCCTGGGCAAGGAAAAGGGGATCATTCTCAATGTAACTTCGATTTCCGACTCGGCCACCATCCGGGACAAGCTGACAGCCATCGCCGCCGACGACCCGGGAGCGCCGGAAATGCCGGATATCGCTACCTGCTACCCCCAGACCGCCACCCTCCTGGCGGCTAAGGGGCTCCTGGCCCCCCTGGACCGTTACTTTTCCCCCCAAGAACTTGAGGCCTACCTGCCCCGCTTCCTCGATGAGGGCAGGTTAGGGGGAGAGCTCTACGTCTTTCCCTTTGCTAAATCCACAGAAGTCCTCTTTGTCAACAAGACCCTGTTTAATGAATTCTCTGCGGCTTCAGGAGTTGACCTCCAGCAGCTTGCTACCTTTGAGGGTATTGCCGACGCCGCTCTCAAGTACTATAACTGGACCGATTCCCTCACCCCGGAAGTAGGGGGGGACGGCAAGAACTTTTATACCGCCGATTCCCTTTTCAATCTGGCCCAGGTCGGTATGGAACAGTTGGGACGCTCGCTGCTGGTCCATGGTGAGCTTGCGCTGGATAACCCGGAATTTCAGCGAATATGGTCGTTTAGCTACGAACCGGCGGTAAAAGGCGGCTATGCCCTTTACTACGGCTACTCATCTGATCTGGCCAAGACTGGGGAGATTGTCTGTTCGACGGGTTCCACCGCCGGCATCTTGTTTTACGGGACGAGCATAACCTATCCGGACAATACCAGCCGGGAGGTGGAGTACGTCGTCCTGCCCTATCCCACTTTTCAGGGTGGGGAAAAAATCGCCATCCAAAGGGGAAGCGGCCTGGTGGTGGCAAAATCCACTCCCGCCAAGGAAAAAGCGGCGTCAATTTTCTTGAAATGGTTTACCGCCCCTAAACAGAACTTGAAGTTCGTGGCCACCACCGGCTACCTGCCCGTGACCCATGCAGCTTTTGGCGACTGCATCGCTGAAGAGATCAGCAGCACGGCAAACGAGAACATAAAAAAACTCTTGGAAACTGCCATCACTGTCCACCGAGAGTACGATTTTTACATCCCGCCGATTTTCGAGAGCTATGACGCGATTGCCAAAGAATACGAAACAGCCATAAAGCAAAAAACAGGCGAAGCTCGGGCTCGCTACCTGGCTTTGCTGGATATCACGTCCGCCGCCATGGCCTACCAGGAGGCCTCCAGGGGGGTATACGAGGGCTTTATCGTCGGCAAGTAGTCTTTTTTTCGGGGGAGGTGCAAAATGGGGAAAAACCCTTTAGCGGCAAAACTGAAAAACTACAAAGCCGGCATCAGCATGGTGAGCCGCTCGGGGCTGCCCATGCGCCACCGCCTATTCGGCTTTTTTCTTGCCTTTCTCTTGCTGGTCATGGCCGGGGTGCTGGCCGTGTTGTATGCCAGCGGCATCTTCAAGACGGGTTACATGGAAAACTACGCCTACCTGGATAGAGAGCTCAATGAAACCGCCGAAAGTTTAAGCCGGGATTACAGCACCATCACCGTTCACACTGTGGAGTTGGCCCAGACCCTATCGCGCAATCTGGAAGGTGAGTGTTTAGAACGGGGAATCCCCGCCCAAACCCTAGGAGAACACCCGGAGGAGCTGGAGGGGATACTGAAGGGACAATTCTCCCACTTGACTAGCGCCTTGGAAAGGACCAAGAGCAGCGGCGTTTTCCTGATCCTCGACGCCACAATAAACCCCCGGCTCGAAAGCGCCCGCTATTCTCGGGGCGGTCTGCTGATAAAAAACATGGAGCCAAACGTCGTTAGTTCTTCTTTTGCCCATCTGCGTTTTTTGCGGGGCCCGATGTCGGTGGCCAAAGAAAACAAAATGCAAGTACTACCCCAATGGCGCATGGAATTTATGGTAGAAAATCTTGAGGGCTATGCTCTGACCATACAAAACGCCCGGGGCAGCTCCCTGCCTCTTTCCCGCCTGTACCTTTGGTGTCACGGAAAAATGATTGGCAGCGATAGCGAGGCCGCTATGTACTGTTTCGCCCCCTTGGTAGATTCCCTGGGCAATGTCCTGGGAGTATGCGGTTTTGAAGTGAGCTCAATGCTCTTTAAACTCACCTATACTCCCCAAAACACCAAGTACAGCAACCTCTTTTATCTCTTTTCACCCTGGGAAAATAATCATATACTCGCAGAGGAACCGCTGCTAGCCGGTAGCAGTCGGCCTTGCCAACTCTCCGGGGACCCCTTCGCGGTTAAAGCGGAGAAGAAATTTGCTCTCTACAAGCAGGAAGGATGCCCGACTTTCGCCGGACTGCATGAGACCATCTCCCTCTACCCCCGGGATTCTGTGTACAAAGAAAAGTGGGCGCTGGCTCTGGTTATGCCCGAAGGAGAACTGGCCGAGATTGTCACCGGTCAAAATAAGCAGCTCTCCCTGTTTCTTCTGGCGCTGGTCTGCATAAGCATAGCCATTTCAGCAATTGTCAGCAGGAGATATGTAAAACCCGTAGTAAGCGCCCTGGATGCAATCAAGACCGAAAAACTTAGCGGGGAGACAAAGACCAAAATCCCTGAAATTGACGACCTCATCAGCTACCTGGCCCAACAGGATGAGGTGACCCCCGATCCGCCCCTGTCTGAGGGGCGCGAGGAAAAAGGACCCTTGTTGCGCCAGTTTGAAATAAACATAAGTTCCCTGTCGGCAGCGGAGCGGTCGGTTTTTGACCTGTACATGAAAGGCTGCACGGCTCAGGAGATAGCCGGAACCCTTTTCCTCTCTATTAACACGATAAAAACCCACAACAAGCGGATTTACGAAAAGCTCAACATCTCTTCCCGAAAAGAACTGATGCTCTACATTCAAATGCTGGAAGAGAGCCGAGAGAAGAAAAATAACCGTTCTTAGGGGAGGCCGGACCTCCCCTTTTTGTTTTTAGTTGGCCCATGCATAATTCCCTCCTTTTTTCCTACATTAGGAAGGAGGAGGGAAAAGAGATG
>DGZR01000005.1:14404-16033 GCA_002397155.1 Firmicutes bacterium UBA4975
GCCCTCACCCTCCCCCACGGTATTTTTGAGATACCGGGCCTGTTCCTGGCCTGCATTGCCGGCAGCAGGCTGTGCCGTAACAGAGAGGCCCGGGGCTGCCTGGTGGCCGCGGCGGTCCTGATCCTAGCGGGAGCCTGGGTCGAAACCAGATTGACTCCCTTCCCCCTTGCCCACTGGTTGTAAAAGGCCCGCCTGGTACCCGGCGGGCCAACTGCAGTCGGCCGAAAAAGAGCCAACGCAGCGTCTCATTCAATGCTATTCGACGCCGATTATCTTTTTTCCTCTATGAAGCGGTTTTTTAAACGCCCTTGCTTCCCCGGGATTTTTTCGACATACTTTCGTGGGTAAAGGCCAAGGGGATTAAGGCGCTAGCGCCTGCTCTTGTAATCTAGCTCGAATACGGAAAAAAGCGCCCCTCTTTCCAGAATGCTAAAGAGAAGGGCGCTTTCCTAATACACCCGTCCCGGGATTTACGCCCGGTTTACTTTTTCCTCTGCCACCCCGGCCCAAATTCCTGGCCCGGTTTTAGTCGCCCTTTTGTTTGTCCCGGAAGGCCCGCTCCATTTCCCACTGGGCATCCCGCTGGGCCAGGTCCTGCCGCTTGTCATAGAGTTTTTTACCCCGGGCCAGGGCCAATTCCAACTTGACCCGCCCCCGGCGGAAATACAGGCGTAAAGGAATTAGGGCCATGCCCTTTTCCCGGGTCAGGCCGACAAGACGGCGAATTTCGCTCTTGTTGAGCAGGAGCTTGCGCACCCGGAGGGGATCGTGGTTGAAGCGGTTTCCCTGTTCATAGGGGCTGATGTGCATACTGTACAGAAAAACTTCATTGCCCTCGACCTTGGCGTAGCTGTCTTTTAAGTTGACTCGACGGCCCCGGATTGACTTTACTTCGGTGCCCTGAAGGACGAGGCCGGCCTCGACAGTGTCTTCGATGTGGTATTCATGGCGTGCCTTGCGGTTTTCCGCGACGGCCATCACTTCGTTCATGGCGATTCTCCTTAAAACCTGCAGGACAAAGGGCTAGGACAGCCGTTTTGTCCGTTCTATTCTTGGGCAGGGCCATTTTACCACACCCCCATCCGGTGGTCAAACCTCCCGAGGTCCCTGGTCCTCCTGCTCCTGGACCAAGAGAAAATCCAGGGTTCGGGCGTCTTTGTTGACCTTGATCAGCTTTACCGTCACCGGGTCAGCCAGGCGGAAAACTTGCTTTTTTCTTTCACCGACTAAGGAATATAACTTTTCGTTGTAGCGGTAGTAGTCGTCGGCCATGTTGCTGATGTGGACCAGGCCCTCTACGCTGTTGTCCAGCTCGACAAAAATTCCAAAAGAAGTGACGCCGCTGATTATACCCGGAAAGACCTCACCCAGGCGATTTTCCATATACTCCACTTTTTTTAGCTCCACCGATTCCCGATCGGCTTCTTCGGCTCGCCGTTCCCGCCGGGAACAATGGGCGGAAAGCTCTTTTAAGTTTTTGACCTGGGCCTTCCAGGCCCGGGAGGGGGCCTGCCCCAGCATACCGGCGATGAAGCGGTGGACCAAGAGATCGGGATAGCGGCGGATAGGCGCGGTGAAATGGGTGTAGTATTGGGCAGCCAGGCCAAAGTGGCCGGCATTCTCATCGGA
>DGZR01000005.1:16354-27454 GCA_002397155.1 Firmicutes bacterium UBA4975
AGAAAATCATTAAGTTCCTTGATTTTATCGGCAGCCGGCTTTTCGTGGATGCGGTAGAGAAAGGGCCGATTCAGACCGGCAAAGTGCCGGGCCACCGTCTCATTGGCCACCAGCATGAACTCCTCGATTATCCGGTCGGCAATGGTCCTGGGTCTGGGAACAATGGCCACCGGCTTGCCCTTGTCGTCCAGCTCGACCTCCGTTTCCGGAAAATCGAAGTCTATGGCCCCCCTCTTGGCCCTGCAGCGAGTGAGAACCTCAGCCAGTTCAGCCATTATCTTGAACTGGGGGACCAAGGAGCCGTACTTGCCGGAGAGGGCCCGATCCCCTTCTTCGAGGATGCGCCGGACCTCCTCATAGGTCATCCGCGCTTTAACCCGGATTACCCCCTTGGCAAAGGTGTAATCCCTAACCCGGCCATCCCGGTCGATGTCCATGACCAGACTGGTAGTGAGCCTGTCCTGGCCCGGATTTAGACTGCAGATGCCGTTTGAAAGCTCTTCCGGCAGCATGGGAATGACTCGGTCCACTAAGTAGGCGCTGGTCCCCCGGTTTTCCGCCTCTTTGTCCAGCGCCGACCCCGGCCGAACATAGTGGGAGACATCGGCGATGTGCACCCCCAGGCGGTAGCCCCCGCCGGTCTTGGCCACAGAGACAGCGTCGTCCAGGTCCTTGGCCTGGGCCCCGTCGATGGTAACGATGTCCTGGTCCCTAAAGTCCCGGCGGCCCTCAAGGTCCTGGGGCCCCAGGGACTGGGACACGGCCTGGGCCTCTCGGAGGGCCCCGGAAGGGAATTTGAGGGGCAGGCCATGCTGGTAGATTATCGAGAGGATGTCGGTGCCGGGGGCGTCCTTGTTGCCCAGCCGCTGGATGACCCGGCCCTCGGGGTCTTTGCGCCCCTGGGGCCAACGGGTGATTTCCACCACCACTTTTTCCTGGTTTCGGGCGCCGCTGTAATCGTCCTTATTGACGAGAATGTCCCAGTTCAGGCGTTTCTCGTCGGGGATGACAAAGCTGTACTGCTTGCCCTTGTCAAAAGTGCCCACCACCGTGGTGTTGTGACGCTGAAGGATGCGAATCACTTCGCCCTCGGCCTTTGCCCCGCTGCTCTTGCCCAGGAGCCGCGCCACCACCCGGTCATTGTGCATAGCGCCGTTGGTGTCCGCCTGGGCGATAAAGACATCCTCCCGACCCTCTTTATCGGGGATGAGGAAGGCAAACCCCTTGGCATTGCCCTGGAGGTGGCCCACTACCAGATTCATGCGCTCAGGCACGCCGTACCGGTCCCAGCGAGTGCGAATGACTTCCCCCCGGGCTTCCATCGCCTCTAGTAAGCGGGAAAATTCTTTGACCTGGGTCTCTTTTAGATTAAATGACGAGATTAATTCTTCCTTGGTCAAGGGCTTGTAAGCCTTCTTGGCCATAAATTCCAAAATCCTACTTTTCATCTGATAAACCTCGCATTCTTTGCAGGAAAAACCCCTGCCAAAATAGAAGTTATTTTAAGTCAATTCATATCAGGGGGGATTTTAATGTCAAGGCTGATAGCCCGAAACCTCGCCGATTCCCTTAAAAGGTTTTCCTATTCCGCCGTCCATTATGATATTGACCTCAACCTCAATCCCCGCCGCAAGGCAATCCGGGCAAACGTCGCCATCACTCTTGTCCTCAACCAGAGCACTCGTAGTTTAAGCTTTTTTCTGGGGGAACAATTTGGCCTGGAGGGCATCAATTACCTGGGCATATCCCTGCCCTGTAAAGTAAGCGCCGCCGGTCACGGCCTCAATCTCTTGGCCGCAGTCTTGCCCCGGCGACCCGACCTAGGCGAAAGAATTGTGGTAAACCTTGCTTACTCCTGGGAAGAACCGGCCTGGGACGGCGCTCTCGACCTTCCCCCCGGCGCCTACTGGTATCCCTTCTCCCCCCTGCCGGATAAGTACACCTGCTCTTTAGACGTCATCGCCGACGAGTCTATCCGAGTGCTGGGCCCGGGCCAGTTCGAGGGCACCCGACCCGCCGGCACTAGGGTTTGCAGCCAGTGGCGTGCCACCTCCCCCTTTCGGGGGATACAAGTGGTGGCGGGGAACTTTCTCAAGACTGCTCGGGAAACCCAGCCGCCCATGGAAGTGGCCTATCCCCGGAAGTTCCTCAACCAGGGTAAAGCCCTGGCCAACTACAGCGAAGAAATCCTCCGCTTTTATGGCGAACTCTTGGGCCCCCCGCCCTTTCCCTCCCTCATCCTGGTCTTGACTGAAGAGGCGGAACCCGCCGACCACTCCTCCTTCTTCATCTCCAGTCTGAGCGCCGGCGCTTTGGCGGAGAAAAAGGAAGAAAATCCCGGCAAGGAAGGATATGTCCACCAATACCAACTCTTGGCGGAAAACCTGGCCCAGCACTGGCTCAAGGACAATCAGGCTGTGCCCCGCCCCCAAGAGGCTTGGTACTTGGCCGGTCTGGCCAAGTATTGTAGCTGGTTGGCGGTAGAAGCCAAGCACGGGCGAGCCCGGCGAGAAGTCTTTTTGACCGGGGCCCGGGACCAGGTTCTGGCGGGACCGAAAATCCCCCTTTGCCAGGGGGCCGACGGGGCTTGGGCCCCCCAGCCGCCCTGGGTGGCTGCCAAGGCGGGCTGGCTTTTCCAAGTCTGCCACGGCCTGGCGGGGCAAGGGTTTCTGCCCGCTCTCCGGGAAAACCTGGCCCTGCACCGGGACAGCGCCCCCACGGCGGCGGAGTTTATCCTGGGCCTGGGCCAGTTGGCCGGATGGGATTTCAGCCCGCTATACAAGGCCTGGTGCCAGACTCGGCACCAACTGAAAATAGAGATTGCCGACTGCCAAAACCAACAAGACCAAGAGGGCAACTGGCAGCTATCCTTTAGCTTAGTCAACCGGGGCCGGATACCCTGGCCCCACCCCGTGGGGCTGGAGATTACCTTATCCGAAGGGCCCCGGCGGCGCGCTTTGCTGCCCCTGCAAAAAGAACCCCATGTCCTGTCTGTAGAGAGCCCGGCCCAGACCATCACCGTCGATCCCGACCACAACCTGCTAAACTGGGCGGAAACCGAAGTCTACCAGGTGTAAAAACCCTAGATTTTTTTCAAAGTCCCAGAGCGGGGGCAATTCCCTGCATAGCCCCTAAGCCCAGGGCGATAAATTCCTCCAGGGCCAAGCCCAATTCCGGAGTGCAGCGGGCGATCTGTTCCCGGTTGGCCCCCCGGGCGAATTGCTTTTCAGCGAAACGCTTGCCGACAAACTCAGGATCAAGAGGGGCTAGTTTCTTCTTGGGATGGACGAGGGCGGCGGCCACGATTAAGCCGGTCAGGGGGTCGGCTGAGTAAAGAGCGCTGTCCATAAGGCTCTGCCTGGGCAATCCGTGGGCAGGATTATGGACCTTGACCGCGTAAACTATGTCCGGCGGCAAACCCATTGCCCCTAATATTTCCGCCCCTGCCAGGCTGTGTCTCTCCGGCGCTCCGGCGGTTTCCTCATAGTCGATATCGTGGAGGAGGCCCGCCAGGGCCCATTTCTTTTCATCGCCCCCCAGGCGCCGGGCCAGTTTTCCCATCACCGCCTCGACTGCATACATGTGCTTGAGCAGATTGACGTTTTGCACCCGGCTTTGCACGGCTGCCAGGGCTTGGTCTCGCTCCATAAGGAAAAACCTCCTTTTCCCTCTTCCCATCTTCTCCCATTATAGCAAAAGCGGCCCCGAGGCCGCTAATCTTTGCCTATTTCCGCCACGGTGCGGGTGGCGATGAGATCGACCCCGGTGCCGGCCAGGTCGGGGCAAACTACCTGGCCCACCCGGACCGGAGCCTCAACCAGGAGGCTGTTGGCCCTGGCCAGGCATTCCCAGAGCCTGTCCTTGGGCACCGGCCCCCGAGTGCGGACGGGCAGCAGGACAATTTCCCCGCCCCTCAAGGGGACAGTGGTGGTGAGAATCCTCATAGGCGCCGCCGCTTCCTGCCGGGCCCAATCCCTCCCTCGGGGACAGCTATAACCTTGGGCCCTTTCCCCCTCCACTTCGATCCGGCAGCCCAGGGGACAGATGATACAGGTCATGGTCTTTTTCATCATTTTTCACCCCGGCAGTGTATTGTCAGGCTGTCAGCGGCGGGAATATCGGCAGTGGGGACTTTTATTTCCACCATTTCCGCCGGCAGGGCACCCCGGCGTCGCTTGCGCCAGATCACCCGCCCCCCCGAAACCACCTCGATGACGGCCTCTTGCCGGGGTTTTCTCACCCGGAATAAAAAGCTCACAGTCCCCGATACCGGCAGAGACAGGCGCTGGGGCACCACATAGCTCACGTTTTCTCCGGGCCCCACCGCCAGCTCCCGGCCCCGAACCGGCCGGGCCAGCCAGGCCACAGCCCCCGCCGCCGCCCGCCGGCTTTCTAGAGTGACGTTGTCCGCCAAGTCGTGGACGTGGACCACATTGCCGCAAGCAAAGACACCGGGAACGCTGGTGGACAAGGTCTGATCAACCCGGGGTCCGCCGCTCACCGGGTCCAGTTCAATGCCCAGTTGGCGGGACAGTTCGTTTTCGGGGACCAGCCCCACCGAGAGGAGCAGCGTGTCGCAGGGAAAGTAGCGCTGGCTGCCTGGCCGGGGTTGGAACTCCTCGTCTACCTGGGCCAGGGTTACCCCTCTCAAGCGCTTCTTGCCATGGATTTCCACCAGGGTGTGGCTGAGGTAGAGGGGAATGGCAAAGTCTTCCAAGCACTGGGCGATATTGCGGGCCAAGCCGCCGGACCATGGCATGAGCTCGGCCACCGCCAGAACATCAGCCCCTTCCAAGGTCAGGCGCCGAGCCATGATGAGGCCGATATCCCCCGAACCGAGGATGACCGCCCGGCGGCCGGGTAAGTAACCCTCCACATTGATGAGGCGCTGGGCTGTCCCGGCAGTGTAAATGCCCGCCGGCCGGGTTCCCGGGATGTTAAGGGCGCCCCGGGTCCGTTCCCGGCAGCCCATGGCCAGGATTATCGCCCCGGCTTGAATTTCAATGAGGCCTGCGGGAGAAAGAGCCCTGACTAAACCGGGGGCGACTTCCATGACCATAGTATCGGTGAGAAGCCTGACGCCGGCCGGCCCCAACTGGTCGATAAAGCGCTGGGCGTACTCCACTCCCGTCAGTTCTTCGCCGAAGAGGTGGAGGCCGAAACCGCTGTGGATACACTGCTGCAGTATTCCTCCCGGGAATTGCTCCCGTTCGATGATGAGGACATCTTCAAGGCCCAGACGCTTGGCTTCCAGAGCCGCGCCCATTCCGGCGGGGCCGCCGCCAATAACTACTAATTCCGCTTTCACCGCTCTTCCCCCTTTGCCAGAAGTCCGGCCAAAACCTCTGAGCCGGGCCCGGACTTGGTCACTGCCAACGGGGATATACCCAGTTCCCGAGACATGATAGCCAGGAGGCGGGGCAGGCAGAACCCGCCCTGGCAGCGGCCGCCCCCCACCCGGGTGCGCCGCTTTAATCCATCCAGGGTGACGGCGGGTAGAGGCCGGTGCAGGGCGTCGACGATTTCTCCTTCACTGACCCCTTCACAGCGGCAGATGATCCGGCCGTACAGGGGATTTTCCCGAATCCGTTCCTCTCTTTCCGCCAAGGGCAAATCCCGCAGGCGCAATAGAGGCGGTCTCTTAATCCGTTCTCTTGGTTCTAGTTCCCTCAGCCCGCCCACCAACTGAACCAAGCGCTCCCAGATAGCCGGTGCCGCGCTGAGCCCCGGAGACTGGATGCCGCCGGCATCGATCCAGCCCTTCACCCGAGCTGAGCTGCGCAGGACAAAGTCTCCGCTGTCACAGACTGCCCGCAAACCCGCAAAGGAAGCTATCACCCGGCGGAGGGGCAGGTCGGGGAATAGTTTTCGAGCGCCCCGCTGGATCTCCGCCAGCCCCTCCCCAGTGGTGGAACGGTCTTCCCGGTCCCAAACCGGCTGGGCCGTGGGGCCCACCAGCACATTACCCTCCACCGTGGGCAGGACCAATATTCCCTTGCTGACCGGATTTGGCAGAGGAAAGACCACCTGACGAACAAAACCGGAAATATCCTTGTCCAGGAGAAGGTACTCTCCCTTTCGAGGTAAGATATCGTAGCGCTCCGCCCCGGCCAGGGCCGCCAGGAGGTCGGCCTTGATCCCCCCTGCATTGAGGACGATGGGGGCCAGCAGGGGCCCCCGGCTGGTATCTACCCCCCGTAGGGTCTCCTCTCCAACCCGGATGCCGGTCACCTCGGCATTAAAGTAAAAGTCCGTCCCGTTAACAGCGGCAGTCTCGGCCAGGGCCAGGACCAGCTCCCAGGGGGAGACGATGGCCGCGCTGGGGGCATAGAGGGCGGCCGCCGCGTCCGGGCTGAGGTTAGGCTCCCGGTTCAGGAGTTCGTCCCGGCCCAGAAGGGCCAGATCGGCTACGCCGTTGGCCCGGCCCCGGGCCAAGAGAATGTCCAGGGCACTTTCTTCCCCCTCCCCGGCCACTACCAAGGAGCCTGTGGGACAAAAGGGCACGTCCAGCTCCCGGCAAAGCTGGGGATAGAGGGAATTGCCCCGGACATTTAGCTCGGCCGCCAGGGTCCCGGGCAGGGGGTCGTAGCCGGCGTGAACGATGCCGCTGTTGGCCCCGCTGGCCCCCAGAGCCACTTCCGCTCCCTCCTCGACCAAGGCGACCTTGAGGTTGTAGCGGGAAAGGGCATAGGCGGCCCCGCAGCCTACTACCCCCGCCCCGATTATTACCACATCGTACAAAAGTAAGTCCCCTCCCCCATGGACGAAAAAAACCGCAACAGACACCTCACGGTGACTGGCGCGGCTCTCCATTTCTCAGGCCGTCCTTTTTTAGTTTTCCCCATTTATCATACCCCCGAACAGGGGGAATGGCAAGGCTTTCTGGGCCCGGGCCTATCTCCCGGCACCTTTTTTGCAGGCAAAAATCATTCCCGGGGAGCGGCCAGGGGCGACACTTCCTTGGCCATGACCAGCCAGTGGTCGGGTTGGTGCTGAACCAGGATCTCTTCTAAGTAAGGGTGGGCATCGGCATAGATATCTGCCGCCATGGCCGCAGTCAGATGGCCCGGACTCCGGTGGACTATTCCCTGAAGCAGTTTGGGGAGAGCCCGGGGCTTGCCGTCCAGGTAACTGATAACCATGGAGTCTCCTACAGCCTGGGCCACCGAGACCCCGGTCAGTTCTCCCCCTTCCGGCCAGGTGTAGACGGCTCCCGCTGAAAGCAGTTGGGAGAGGAAGGCCTTGGAGAAAGAACGAAAAGAGTAAAAGTCGGTGTAGATCAAGCCCTGGTTTCGCCGATAAACTTGGCTGTACTGGAGAAAGCTCCAGATTTCTTCAAGCTGTTCCGGCCCGGCCGGGGCCAGGGTGTTTTCCTCCCCGGACAAATCGGCCAGCTCTTCGCCATAGCCGATTACCCAGGCCCCGCAGCGGGTAAAGTTTAGGTTGCGCTGCAGGGCGGCCTGGGTCTCGTAGTTCTCACTGGCGGTGATCAGGCGCACCACATTGCAGCCCTTTTCCTGGGCCACCTGCATGAGGGCGATGATAAAATCCCGGCCGGCCTGCTCTTTTTGAAACTCGGGCAGCAGTCTGAGGCCTAAAATCTGGGCCTCGGTAGGGGCGGGAAAAGACAACCCGCAAAAACCAACCTCTTTGCCCTCCCTTTCCGCGATGTACATGGCACCCTGTTGCTGCCAAGTTTTATGAACCAAGTGAATCAAATTAGAGTCGTAGTGCTTGCTGATCTCGGCAATTACCGCTCTATCAGCTTCTCGCGCTGGTCTTACTGCTATCACCTTTATCCCCCTTTGCTTCCATGATGAAGTGACTGATATACCGGTAAATATCAGAGCTATTTTCCCCCAACAAGAGCAAGTGAGGCCCGGGGAAAAAGCGGAGTTCTTTCTTGGCTGAGCCCAGCCGATTATAGATATACCGGGCACTGGCCGGGTTTACCGTGCGGTCGTCCCGGCCCTGAAGGACCAGGACGG
This sequence comes from Firmicutes bacterium UBA4975, assembly GCA_002397155.1. Lineage (GTDB taxonomy): Bacteria > Bacillota > Proteinivoracia > UBA4975 > UBA4975 > UBA4975. Next base: position 24,343 of record DGZR01000005.1, read on the forward strand.
GGACAGTCACTTGGTCCAGGGATTTTTTGCCCGCGCTGATCAAGCTCATCAGGCCGGCGATGCTCTTCGTCGCCACCTCCTGGTAGCGCCAAAAGGGATAAAAACAGGGACGGGGCTCACCCAACTTGACCGACCGGTAAAAGGGCTGGAGGATAAAAGCATACCGGGTCAGCCAGGGCCGGGGCCAAATTGGCGCAGAAATGGATACCACCCCCGCCGTTTCCTGGGTGGCGGCGGTCAGGAGGGCGAGAATGCCGCCCATAGAAAAGCCCAGCAGCCACACCTGGGAACAGCGGGCCGCCAACCGAGCCAACTCCTCCGCCACCGCCTGCTGCCAGTCCCGCCAATGGCAGCGGGCCATTTCCCCGGGAGTAAGGCCGTGACCCGGAAGGAGGAGCTCCTGGACAGTAAAGCCCAGGCGATACAGGTGCTCGCTAAGAGGGCGCAAGTCAGCGGGGCTGCTGGTAAAGCCGTGGATCATCAGGCAACCCCTTTCATCCCCCGGCCAAAAGCGGGGTCGGCGGTAAGCGGGGCTAACGCTCAAGAGCCTCATCCTCCTTTGTTTGTTATTATAACCCCTGGTTCCCGCCAAGACAACCGGGCCGGAAATATGTAAAAGGCCGACTCTAGAAAAAGTCGGCCAATTAGATAAGGGGTTGGTCTCGGCAGCCACAGCTTACCGGGCCAGGAAGTTAAAAAGGGGAGCGAAGACCAGGGAGACTATGGCCATCAGCTTGATGAGGATGTTTATGGAAGGGCCGGAAGTATCCTTAAAGGGGTCGCCCACCGTGTCGCCAACCACGGCAGCGGCGTGGGTATCTGTGCCCTTGCCCCCGTGGGCGCCGGCTTCAATGTACTTTTTCGCGTTGTCCCAAGCGCCGCCGGCATTGGCCATGAAAATCGCCAAGAGGACGCCGGTGACCAGGGAACCGGCCAGCAGCCCGCCCAGGGCTTCCTTGCCCAGGACAGCCCCCACCCCAATCGGCACCACCACGGCCAATAGGCCGGGGATAATCATTTCCCGGATAGCGGCGGATGTGCTGATTTCAACGCAGCGGGCATAGTCGGGCTTGGCCTTTTCTTCCATGATGCCGGGAATCTCCCGAAACTGGCGGCGCACTTCTTCGATCATCTTAAAGGCCGCCTTGCCCACAGCGTCCATGGTCAGAGCCGAAAAGAGGAAGGGCAGCATGCCGCCGATGAAGAGGCCGGCGATGACAGGAGCGGAAGTGAGGTTGATGGTGGTAAGCTGTACGGCGGTGGTGTAAGCGGAGAAGAGAGCCAGGGCGGTGAGAGCGGCCGAACCGATGGCAAAACCCTTGCCCACGGCGGCGGTGGTATTGCCTATTGAGTCCAGATTGTCAGTGACCTTGCGCACGCTCTCGGGCAGGTCGGCCATTTCGGCGATACCGCCGGCATTGTCGGCGATTGGGCCGTAGGCGTCCACAGCAATGGTCATACCGGCGGTGCCCAGCATACCCACCGCGGCCAAGGCAATGCCATAGAGACCCTTGGCCACATTCCCGTCCTTAGCGGCCAAAAAGTACGAGGCGAGAATGGCGGTGGCAATCAGGATTATCGGAAACAGGGTGCTGCGCATGCCCACAGCCAGACCGCTGATGATATTGGTAGCTGGGCCAGTCTTCGAGCTGTTAGCGATAGCTTTGACCGGCTTGTAATCGGCGGAAGTGTAGTACTCGGTGATGCGGCCGATAGCCAGACCGGCCACCAGCCCCGCTACTATCGCGTAGAAAAAGCCGATTTCCCCGATGAGGATGTTGTTGAGAAAGTAGGAAGCGGCGATCAAGAGGACGCCGGCGATCAGAGTCCCCCGGTTCAGGGCTTTGCTGGCGTCGCCCCCCTCTTTGACCCGAACGAAGAAGGTGCCGATGATTGACGAGACGATGCCAAAACCGGCAATGAGCAGGGGCAGAAGGACCCCGTTTAGCTGCCGGTCGGAAAAGGCGGCGAAAGCCAGGGCAATGGCGGCGATAATGGAGCCCACATAAGATTCAAAGAGGTCGGCGCCCATGCCCGCCACATCGCCCACGTTATCACCCACGTTATCGGCGATAACCGCCGGATTGCGAGGGTCATCCTCGGGAATGCCCGCCTCGACCTTGCCCACCAGGTCGGCACCCACGTCAGCGGCCTTGGTGTAGATGCCGCCCCCGACCCGGGCAAAGAGGGCGATGGAACTGGCGCCCAGGGCAAAACCGTTGATGATTTCCGGGTCTCGGAAAATCAGGTAGAGAATGCCTATCCCCAGCAGGCCTAGTCCGACCACCACCATGCCGGTGACAGCGCCCCCGGAAAAGGCGATGGCCAGAGCGGGGTTCATGCCGGAGCGGGCGGCGTGGGCGGTGCGCACATTGGCCTTGGTGGCCACCCGCATGCCGATGTTGCCCGCCAAAGCGGAAAAGACCGAGCCGATGATAAAGCAAACCGATGTGTAGAAACCGGCTATGTAGTCCTTTTGGGCGGCGCCGATTCCCACAGTTAAGGCTGCGGCCACGACCAGGACAAAGAAGACCAGGGACCGGTACTCCCGGCTGAGAAATGCCATGGCACCGTCATGGATAGCCTTGGCCAGTTCCCGCATGCGCTCGTTGCCGGCCTCGGCGCTTTCGATGCGCTGGGCGAGGACAAAGGCAAAGACCAGGGCGGCTATTCCCAAAAGAGGTGCGACGTAAAGAACGGTTTCCATTTAATGTCCTCCTTTTTAATTAATGGGATGAAAAAAAGATACTCCAACCGATGCAGCTTTGCTGGAATATCCTGCTAAAGCCGCTGCTGCTTTCAACGGCCCACGATAAAAGCCAGGACGACGGTGCTCACCATAAAGAGAATCGCTACGATTGAAGTCAACTTGGCAAGCTTTTCTTCCAGGCCTTTTTTCTTGCCGAACAGGCTCTGAGCGCCGCCGGTGATGGCGCCGGGCAGGCCCGCTTCGCCGCCGGGCTGAAACAGCACCGCTACAATCAAGCCAAGAGCAAGAAGGGCATGGACCACTTGCAAGGCTATTTCCAAATGTGCCACCTCCATGACAGATATGAGACTCTAGAAATTCTACCACAGCAGGGGCGAAAAAACAACTGAGCCAGGGGTTTGA
>DGZR01000039.1:0-1031 GCA_002397155.1 Firmicutes bacterium UBA4975
GGTTCAATTAAACCCTTGACAAAGTATAGAGCCGAGGTCTACGTCTTGTCCAAGGAAGAAGGAGGACGGCACACCGCCTTTTTCAACGGCTACCGCCCCCAGTTCTACTTCCGGACCACCGATGTCACCGGTGTAATCACCCTGGCTGAAGGCGTAGAAATGGTCATGCCCGGCGATAATGTCACTGTCGACGTGGAACTCATTACGCCCATCGCCATCGAAGAGGGCCTGCGCTTTTCTGTTCGCGAGGGCGGCCGCACCGTCGGTTCAGGAGTTGTCACCTCAATAGCTTAGTGACCGCACGCGGTCACTTTTTTATAATTGCTGGTGTTTGACAATTGAGGCACCCTTGTGTTAGATTTAATGGGTGACATTAAACCCGGCTGTACAGGCTGCAGAGGAGGTGTTCGGCATGCGGCTTATCATTACGCTGGCTTGTACCGAATGTAAGCAGAGGAATTATACTACCAAAAAGAATAAGAAAAATACCCCTGACCGGATTGAGCTGCAAAAATACTGCCGGTTCTGCAGGCAGCACACCGTCCATAGGGAAACCAAGTAGCGGGGGAGAAGAATGGGAAAGATTACTGCCTTTTTCAAAGATGTGCGCCGGGAACTAAAAAAAGTGCAATGGCCCAACAGGCGGGAACTGAGCACCTATACTGCTCTGGTTCTGCTTTCCGTCGTGGTGGTCGGCACCATAATTTGGGTCGCCGACGCCGGTTACCAGCAGATTCTCACCCTCATCTTCAATAAGTAAAGGGGGGTAAGACCCTGAGCTCCGGCGATCAAACAAAGTGGTATGTCGTTCACACTTATTCCGGTTATGAAAACAAGGTCAAGGCGAACCTAGAAAAGCGCATAGTCCACATGAAAATGGAGGACAGGATTTTTCGTGTCCGGGTTCCCATGGAAGAAGAGAGGGATCTCAAGGCGGGCAAGACCATCCAAAAAAAAGTCTTTCCCGGCTATGTTTTGGTGGAAATGATCATGTCCGATGAATCCTGGTATGTTGTGCGCAATACTCCCGG
>DGZR01000039.1:1268-1632 GCA_002397155.1 Firmicutes bacterium UBA4975
TTGCGCAACATAATGAAGCGGATCGACGACCCCGAACCCCTGGTAAAAATCCGCTTTGCCCTGGGAGAAAACGTCAAGATCACTCGGGGCCCCTTTACGGGAATCGTCGCCGTAGTCCAGGAAATCAGTCCCGAAAAGGGCAAGGTCAAGGTGTCGGTCTCCATTTTCGGCCGTGACACTCCCTTAGAAATGGACTTTGATCAGGTAGAAGCTCTCTAGCACCAGGAGGTAAAAAGCAAATGGCCAAAAAAGTAGTCAAAATGATTAAACTGCAGATAGCCGCCGGCAAGGCAAACCCCGCTCCTCCCGTCGGCCCCGCTCTGGGTCAGGCCGGCCTCAATATCATGCAGTTCTGCAAAGAATT
>DGZR01000039.1:1998-4477 GCA_002397155.1 Firmicutes bacterium UBA4975
CCCAAGTGCGGGAAATTGCCGAGCTCAAAATGGTCGACTTAAACGCCGCCGACGTGGAAGCGGCCATGCGCATGGTTGAGGGCACTGCCCGGAGCATGGGCATAACTGTTAAAGACTGACTTTTTAAAATGTGGGAGGAGAGGAAAATCTCCGCTAGCACCACGAGGAGGAAAGAAAAATGGCACACCAAACCAAAAGACTTCAGGGCCAGCTCAAAGAGTATGACCGCAGCCAGAGCTACGGACCGCGGGAAGCTCTGGAACTGGTCAAAAAAATTGCCGCAGCCAAGTTTGACGAGACGATTGAACTGGCGGTGAGGCTGGGGGTAAACCCCAAGCACGCTGACCAGCAACTGCGGGGGGCGGTGGTCCTGCCCGCAGGCACCGGGCGCACTGCCCGGGTCCTGGTCTTCGCCAAGGGCGAAAAAGCCGCCGAAGCGGAAAAAGCCGGTGCCGACCACATTGGCGACGCCGACTTAGTCGAAAAGATCCAGGGAGGTTGGCTTGATTTTGATGTAGCCGTGGCCACCCCCGATATGATGGGCACTGTTGGCAAGCTGGGCCGGATTCTCGGACCCAAGGGCCTGATGCCCAACCCCAAAACGGGGACAGTCACCATGGACGTGGCTCGGGCCGTCAAGGAGATCAAGGCGGGCAAGGTCGAGTACCGAACTGAAAAGGCTGGTATCATCCATGTCCCAATTGGCAAGGTCTCATTTGAGCCCGACCAACTCTTGGAGAACTTCATGACCGTGATTGACACCTTGATCAAGGCCAAGCCCGCTGCGGCAAAAGGTCAGTACTTGCGTTCAGTCACCCTTTCTTCTACAATGGGTCCTGCGGTCAAAGTCAATCCCCAGCGGGCCGCCGCTATGGATCGAGAAGTTTAAATTTAATACTAGTATTTCTGCCAGAGACAGCAGGTGTCCCAGATTGGGACTTAAAACTCGCCGGCCGAGGTGGAAAGGATACAAGGCCTGTATTTTACTCGCCTTTTTACCCTTCCAGCTCGGGAGGGTTTTAAATTTTCTTGGGAATGGAGGTGAATATCATCAGTTCGCAGACCGTCCTGGAAAACAAGCAAAAAATAGTCGATGAAATAGGGAACAAGCTGCAGCGAGCCACCGCAGCGGTTCTCACCGATTACCGGGGCCTCAACGTGGCCGAAGCCACCAGGCTGCGCAAGGAGCTTAGAGAAGCCGGGGTCGAATACCGGGTACTGAAAAACACCCTGACCAAGCTGGCAGCGGAAAAAGTCGGACTTGGCAGTCTCAACCCCTACCTAGCCGGACCTACCGCCATCGCCTTCAGCTATGATGACCCCGTCGCTCCGGCCCGGATCCTGGCCAAGTTCTCTAAGGATTCCAAGAAACTAGTTCTTAAGTCAGGTCTATTAGAGGGTGTGGTGATCGATGGGGCCGCCATCGCAGCTCTGGCCGCCCTGCCCAGCCGGGAGATCCTCCTGGCCCAGGTCCTGGCCGGCTTCCAGAGCCCCGTCGTAGGCTTCGTCAATGTAATGCAGGGCAACCTGAGCAATTTCGCCCGGGTCGTCAATGCCATCAAAGAACAAAAAGAAAAAGCGGCCAACTAAAATTCTAGGAGGTTTACCCATGTCAAAAGTTCAGGAAGTAATGGAATTAATCAAGAACATGACCGTTTTGGAACTGTCCGAAGTCGTAAAAGCCTGTGAAGAAGAATTTGGCGTTTCCGCCGCCGCTCCCATGGCCATGGTTGCTGCTCCGTCCGGCCCCGCCGTCGAAGCCGCCGAAGAGCAGGTCGAATTTGACGCCGTCCTTACCGCCATCGGTGATGAAAAGATCAAGGTCATCAAAGTCGTTCGGGAAATCACCGGCCTTGGCCTAAAAGAAGCCAAGGACCTGGTGGACAGCACACCCAAGCCGATTAAAGAAAAGGTCACCAAGGAAGAGGCCGAAGAGATCAAGAAAAAAATCGGTGAAGTCGGCGGCACCGTCGAAGTCAAGTAGTTCCGGCCCAGTACGCGCTCCTCTTTGGAGCGTTATTTTATTGACAAGGGTTAAGGGCTTGTGTTATTATTATAACTTGCCATGTGTACCATTTTTTTCGTGCAAGGTTATCGGTTTGCAGGGAATAATGCCGGTCTGCAAAGGGTAACCTATTCTGGTATGCCCAGAAAATTCCGGACATGGGGTGATAATTTTGACCAAGGCGGTGGCAGTGGGAGGAGCGCCCCAGCGTCGGAGCTACTCCCGGATTACCGAAGTCCTCGACTTACCCAATCTCTTGGAGATTCAAAGGGAGTCCTATCGGTGGTTTTTAGAAGAGGGACTCAGCGAGATGTTCAAGGACATTTCACCAATCAAGGACTTCACCGAAGAACTGCTATTGGAATTCCTTTCCTACCACCTGGAAGAGCCAAAGTACTCCGTAGACCAATGTAAAGAGAGGGACTATACTTATGCGGCCTCCCTGAGGGTGCAGGTGAGGCTAATCAACACCGG
>DGZR01000039.1:4788-5483 GCA_002397155.1 Firmicutes bacterium UBA4975
TATTTTAACAGCTCAATCGACGTCAGCGGGCGCACGTTATTTTCCGGCACCCTCATTCCCAACCGGGGGGCCTGGTTGGAGTTTGAGACCGATAGCCACAATGTGGCCTGGGTCCGGGTCGACCGCACCCGCAAGCTGCCCTTGACCGTGCTTCTGCGCAGCATCGGTTTTGGCACCAACGAAGAGATACGCGCCCTATTCGGCCAGGACAGCGAGGTCCTGGAAGCTACTTTTGAAAAGGACGGCACTGATTCCTTTGAAACGGGCCTGTTAGAAATATACAAACGCCTGCGGCCCGGGGAACCAGCCCACGTGGACAACGCCAAGACCCTTTTCGGGAACCTGTTTTTTGATCCCAAGCGCTATGACCTGGCCCATGTGGGCCGCTATAAACTTAATAAAAAACTCGACCCTCGCCGCCGTTTGCGCTATCGCAAGCTCAGCTCTCCCATCGTCGACGGGCAAACAGGCGAAATCCTGGTAGCAGAAGGGGAGACTTTAGACGACCTGCTGTTGGACAAGATTTTTGCCAATCCCCCAACGGCTATCAGTGTGTACAACGATAAGAGAGAAGCGGTCCAGGTGGTCTGCCATGAACTGCCGACTTACGGCAGCAACTGCGTCACCCGGGAGGACATCGTCGCCGTGGTGGGGTACCTGCTCAATCTCTCCCAGGGTATCGGTGATATCGATGA
>DGZR01000039.1:5762-26779 GCA_002397155.1 Firmicutes bacterium UBA4975
ATGACCATACAGGACGTTGACGCCATCACTCCCCAGGCTTTGATCAACATCCGCCCGGTCATCGCTGCCGTGAAAGAGTTTTTTGGCAGCAGCCAGCTTTCCCAGTTCATGGACCAGACCAACCCCCTGGCGGAACTCAGCCACAAGCGCCGCCTTAGCGCTCTAGGTCCGGGGGGGCTGAGCCGGGACCGGGCCAGTTTTGAAGTCCGGGACGTGCACCATTCCCACTATGGCCGCATGTGCCCAATCGAGACGCCGGAAGGTCCCAACATCGGCCTGATCGGTTCCCTGAGCACCTACGCCCGGATGAACCGCTACGGCTTTATCGAGACGCCTTACCGCAAAGTGGATCGGGCCCTGGGCCGGGTCACCAATGAAATATCCTACTTGACTGCAGACGACGAGGATCAGTACGCTATCGCCCAGGCTAACGCTCCCCTCAACGATGAGGGTTACTTCACTTCCGGACTTATCAGCGTCCGCTTGGGCAGCGAGATTACCACCCGGCCGCCCCAGGAAATTGACTTCATGGACGTCTCGCCAAAGCAACTGGTCAGCGTGGCCACCAGTCTCATCCCCTTTTTGGAAAACGACGACGCCAACCGGGCCCTGATGGGGGCCAACATGCAAAAACAGGCAGTGCCCCTCTTAGTTCCGGAAGCACCGATTGTCGGCACCGGCATCGAGGGCAAGGTGGCCAGGGACTCCCGGGTTGTCATCACAGCAGTCAATCCGGGGACGGTGGAGTCGGTAACCTCTGCAAAAATCGTCGTTCGCCGAACCAATACCGATAACCCGTTGGATTACAGCATCAGCGGCATGACCGGCGAGGTATTCCCCTTAGAAACCCGGGAGGGCCGGGACATATACCACCTGACCAAGTTCCACCGGTCCAACCAAGGAACATGCGTCTCCCAGCGGCCGGCGGTGCAAAAAGGCGATACAGTTGGAGTCGAAGCACTCCTGGCCGACGGACCCTCCACCGATATGGGGGAACTGGCCCTGGGCCGCAATGTTCTGGTCGCTTTCATGACCTGGGAAGGCTACAATTACGAGGATGCGATTTTAATCAGCGAACGCCTGGTTCAGGATGACGTCTTCACTTCTATTCATATAGAAGAACATGAAGCCGAGGCCCGGGACACTAAGCTTGGGCCGGAAGAAATAACCCGGGACATCCCCAATGTGGGGGATGAAGCTCTAAAAAATTTGGACAGCCGGGGTATCATCCGCATCGGTGCCGAGGTCAGACCCAGCGATATCCTGGTGGGCAAGGTCACGCCCAAGGGCGAGACCGAACTGACGGCGGAAGAACGCCTCTTGCGGGCCATTTTCGGAGAAAAGGCCCGGGAGGTAAGGGACACCTCCCTCAGAGTACCCCACGGCGAATCCGGCATAGTCGTCGACGTCAAGGTTTTCAGCCGCGAAAATGACGACGAGCTTTCTCCGGGGGTCAACCAGTTGGTCAGGGTCTACATCGCCCAAAAGCGGAAAATCTCGGTGGGGGATAAAATGGCCGGCCGCCATGGCAATAAAGGGGTCATCTCCAAAATACTGCCCTCAGAAGACATGCCCTTCTTGCCTGACGGCACTCCGGTGGACATCATCCTCAATCCCTTGGGCGTCCCTTCCCGTATGAACATCGGTCAAGTATTGGAGACCCATCTGGGCTGGGCAGCCAGTGCCCTGGGTATCAAGGTGGCCACCCCCGTCTTTGACGGCGCTTCAGAGATCGATGTCTTTCAGGCTCTGAAAGAGGCGGGCCTGCCCGAAGACGGCAAGGAAATCCTCTTAGACGGTCGCAGTGGCGAACCCTTTGACAACAAGGTCACTGTGGGCTACGTCTATATTGTAAAATTGGCCCACATGGTTGACGACAAAATCCACGCCCGTTCCACCGGGCCCTATTCCCTCGTCACCCAACAACCCCTTGGAGGCAAGGCCCAGTTTGGCGGGCAGCGCTTTGGCGAGATGGAGGTCTGGGCTCTGGAAGCATACGGTGCCGCCCATACCCTCCAGGAGATCCTCACCGTCAAATCTGACGACGTCGTCGGCCGAGTCAAGACCTATGAGGCCATAGTCAAGGGCGAAAATATCCCCGAGCCGGGGGTGCCCGAATCCTTTAAGGTGCTGGTAAAAGAACTGCAGAGCCTGGGCCTGGATGTAAAAGTCCTGGGCGAAGATACCGCCGAGGCTGAAATCGGGGACGACGACGACGATGAGCTGGAAGTCACTCTGGAGGATGATTTTACCGAGGATATAGGCGGAGTCCCGGGAGAGGACCTGGGTATCGGCGATCCCGACGATCTGATCATCGATGAAGAGTTCGAGAAATTTGCCGACATGGAAGAAGATTTCGACGAGGCGGGCAAGGCCTCCCGAAAAAAAGGCAAGCGCACCCAAGCCATTGAACTGGATGAGGACGGTAATTTTCCTGAAGATTGACAACCAACATCTCTAAAGGGGGAACTACCTTGCTGGATGTCAACAATTTTGATTCTCTGCGCATCGGTCTGGCCTCGCCTGAACAGATCCGGGCCTGGTCCCGGGGTGAAGTGAAGAAGCCAGAAACGATAAATTATCGCACTCTCAAGCCCGAAAGAGAAGGCCTTTTCTGCGAAAAGATATTTGGGCCCCAAAAGGACTGGGAGTGCCATTGCGGTAAGTACAAGCGGATTCGCTACAAGGGCGTTGTCTGCGATCGCTGCGGGGTGGAAGTCACCAGGGCCAAGGTGCGCCGGGAGCGCATGGGTCATATAGAACTGGCGGCCCCCGTCTCCCATATCTGGTATTTTAAAGGCATTCCCAGCCGCATGGGACTGCTGCTGGATATGCCCCCCCGTGCGCTGGAAAAGATTCTCTACTTTGCCAATTATGTGGTCTTAGAAGCGGGAGAAACCGGCCTGGCAAAAAAGCAATTGCTCACCGAAGCGGAGTACCGGGAAAACTACGAAAAGCACGTCGACCTCTTTCGCAGCGGCCGCGGTTTTCGCGCCGAGATGGGAGCAGAGGCCATTAAATCCCTGCTTGAAGAGATTGACCTGGACCTCCTCTCCGCCGAACTGCGCGAAGAAGTCACCAACTCCACCGGGCAAAGGCATATCCGGGCTGTCCGCCGCCTGGAGGTGGTGGAGGCCTTCCGTTCTTCAAAAAACCGGCCGGAATGGATGATCATGGACGCCGTGCCCGTCCTGCCTCCCGATCTGCGCCCCATGGTCCAGCTCGAGGGGGGCCGTTTCGCCACGGCCGACTTAAACGACCTCTACCGCCGGGTCATCAACCGCAACAACCGGCTCAAGCGCCTGCTGGACTTGGGCGCTCCCGACATCATCGTCCGCAATGAAAAGCGCATGCTTCAAGAAGCGGTGGACGCCCTCATCGATAACGGACGCCGGGGACGGCCCGTCACCGGTCCGGGCAACCGCCCCTTAAAATCTCTGAGCGACCTGCTCAAGGGTAAGCAGGGTCGTTTCCGGCAAAACCTCTTGGGCAAACGGGTGGATTATTCCGGCCGGTCCGTCATTGTGGTAGGACCGGAGCTTAAAATGTACCAATGCGGCCTCCCCAAGGAAATGGCCCTGGAGCTGTTCAAGCCCTTTGTCATGCGCCGCCTGGTCAATGAAGGAGTCGCCCACAATATAAAAAACGCTAAGCGCATGGTGGAGAGAGTTGAAAGCGAGGTTTGGGACGTCTTAGAAGAAGTGATTCGGGAACACCCCGTCCTCCTAAACCGGGCCCCCACCCTGCACCGCCTTGGCATTCAGGCCTTTGAACCTGTCCTGGTCGAGGGTCGGGCCATCCAAATTCATCCCCTGGTCTGCGCCGCCTATAATGCTGACTTTGACGGAGACCAGATGGCTGTTCACGTGCCCCTGTCCTCGGAGGCCCAGGCCGAAGCCAGGCTTTTGATGCTGGCCGCCCACAACATCCTCAATCCCAAGGACGGCCGGCCCGTAGTCACTCCCACCCATGACATGGTGTTGGGCATCTACTACCTGACCCTGGAAAAACCCGGTGCCAAGGGCGAGGGTAAAGTCTTTTTGGATTACAGCGAAGCTCTCAGGGCCTACCAGGAAAAGGCGATAACTCTGCACTCCCGGATTGCCCTTTCCCTCAAAGGGCTGTCCGGCAAAAACCTGGGCCCGGCCGTTCCCGAACGCGGTTATTTTCTCACCACCGTCGGGCGCTTGATTCTCAACGATATACTGCCCCAGGATTTCCCCTATCTGAACCGGCCCTCTTTTGAAAACCATGTTTCCCCCGATGACATCGCCCCTGTCGGCAGCGACATCCCCGCCCTTCTCGAAAACCGGGAAGTGGTGCCGGCCATAAGCAGCAGGTTCATCAGCAAGATAATTGCCGAATGCTTCCGCCGCTACCAGACGACGGCTACTGCCGAGATTTTGGACAGAATAAAGGACGTGGGCTTTACCTATTCCACCCGGGCCGGTATCACTATCGCTGTTTCCGACATCAACGTGCCCAAGGAAAAAGCCCTAATCTTGGAGCAGGCTGAGGCCGGGGTGGAAAAAATCGAAAAGGACTTTCGCCGAGGCCTGGTCAGCGACGAAGAGCGCTACAATCGAGTGATCTCCATCTGGAACGAAGCCAAGGACGACGTTTCCCGCAGCCTCATTCGGGGCTTGGATCGGTTCAACCCAATTTACATGATGATCGGTTCCGGCGCCCGGGGCAACGAATCCCAGATCACCCAGTTGGCGGGAATGCGGGGACTGATGGCCGACCCAACCGGCAAGGTCATCGAACTTCCCATCAAAGCTAATTTCCGCGAGGGCTTGACCGTTATGGAGTTCTTTATCTCTTCCCACGGTTCCCGCAAGGGGCTGGCGGACACCGCCCTCAAGACTGCCGACTCCGGCTATCTCACCCGCCGCTTAGTAGACGTCTCCCAGGATGTAATCGTCCGGGATGAGGATTGCGGCACCGACCGCAGCCTGACGGTCTCCGAGATCATGGATGGACGCAATAGCATCGAGTCCTTGGAGGACCGTCTCACCGGCCGCTTTGCCGCCGAAGATGTGGTCGCGCCCGAGGGCCGGGTGCTGGTTGCCAGAAATCAGCTCATTACCCCGGAAATAGCCCGGGAAATTGCTGCTTATGGAGTTATCCACGCTCCCGTCTCCGGTTCCATCTCTTTGACGGGCAAGACTCTGAGTGTGGTGGGCGACGCCGGCGACTCATACAGCTACGAAATCACGCCCGACCACACGGTGTATGTCGAAGACGGGCAAAGGGTTCTGGCCCAGCAAAAACTTGCAGCGGTCTTCGATTCGGTGAAAATCCGCACAGTCCTTAGCTGCCGCAGCCGCTTTGGCGTATGCGTCAAGTGCTACGGCCAGGACATGGCCACGGGCAAAGTTGTCAGCATCGGTGAGTCGGTGGGCATTATTGCCGCCCAGTCCATCGGCGAACCCGGCACCCAGCTCACCATGCGCACTTTTCATACCGGCGGCGTGGCCGGTGACGACATCACCCTGGGCCTGCCCCGGGTGGAGGAGCTGTTTGAAGCTCGTAAGCCCAAGGGCCAGGCTGTCATCGCCGAGGTGGACGGTATCGTCTACCTGGATGAACACCGGGAAAAGAGAGAAGTAGAGGTAAAGACTGTCGAAGGTGAGTCCGGCCTCTATTCCATTCCCTTTGGCGCCAGGCTCAAAGTCCGCCACGGCCAGAAAGTCAGCGCCGGAGATCCCCTCACCGAGGGCTCGATTAACCCCCACGACCTGCTAAGAGTCAAGGGGGCGGAAGCGGTGCAATCCTACTTGATCCAAGAAGTGCAGCGGGTCTACTGCAATCAGGGCGTGGACATCAACGACAAACACATCGAGGTCATCGTTCGCCAAATGATGCGTAAAATCAGGGTGGTAACCCCGGGCGACACCGGGCTCCTTCCCGGCGACTTTGTCGATAACTTTGAGTTTGATGACGCCAACAGCCGGGCCGCAGCCGCCGGAGAAGAACAAGCGACGGGCCGGCCCCTCCTCCTGGGAATAACCAAGGCCTCCTTGGCCACCGACTCATTTCTTTCAGCGGCGTCCTTCCAGGAGACTACCCGGGTGCTCACCGATGCTTCCATCAAGGGTAAAGTCGATCCCCTCCTGGGCCTAAAAGAAAACGTCATCATCGGCAAACTCATTCCCGCCGGCACTGGCATGACCCGCTACAACAGCATACAGATTATGGGAGAGCCAGTCTCGGAGAAGCAGGCGGAAATCGATTGACAGCAGTGGCGGTCGGTGATAAACTGATTAAGTGTCTATTTTTCTCATTTTTTAGGAGGGAAGGCGCTGATGGCCAAGTCTAATTCGCAAAGCGCCGCCAACTACTGTGTCGGCGCCAAGCAGACCAAACTCGCCATCGAAAATGGCGAAGCGGTCCAGGTATTCATCGCCAGCGACGCCGACGTCAAGCTGACGGAACCCATAGCCGAACGCTGCCGGGAGCGGGGAATCCCCCTGGTCAGCGTCGTCAGCATGCGTGAATTAGGCCGGGCCTGCGGTATCCAGGTCGGCGCTTCCGCAGCCGCAATGATTCGCGAATAGTGGGAGCTTGGCCTTTTTGGCCGAGGGATTTATCTCAAGGTATAAGGAGGTGTTTCGTGTGCCAACAATTAACCAACTGGTCCGCAAGGGCAGAAAGAAAATAGTGAAAAAGTCTGCCGCGCCGGCGCTGGAAGGTTCGCCGCAAAAGCGGGGCGTATGCATCCGGGTTTCCACTCTCACCCCCAAGAAGCCTAACTCCGCTTTGCGCAAGGTCGCCCGTGTGCGCTTGACTAACGGGACTGAAGTGACCGCATACATCCCCGGTATCGGTCACAACCTACAAGAACACTCTGTCGTTCTCGTGCAGGGGGGCCGGGTCAGGGATCTGCCCGGTGTGAGGTACCACATTATCCGCGGTTCCCTGGACACCGCCGGAGTGCAAAATCGCAACCAGGGCCGTTCAAAATACGGTTCGAAAAAGCCCAAATCCTAAGAGCAAGGAGGGATAATTTATGCCCAGAAGAGGCGCAGTGCCCAAGCGGGAGATAATTGCCGACCCTATCTACAACAGCGAACTGATCTCCCGATTTATCAACGCGATCATGCATTGCGGCAAAAAAGGAGTCGCCCAGTCGATAATGTATGGGGCCCTCGATATAATCCGCACTAAAACCGGCAAGGACCCCATGGACGTCTTCGAAGCCGCCATGAATAACGTCATGCCTGTTTTAGAAGTAAAGGCGCGGCGGGTGGGCGGGAGCAACTACCAGGTTCCCGTAGAAGTTCGCCCGGAAAGGCGCCGCACCCTGGCGATTCGCTGGCTAGTCACTTTTTCCCGCCGCCGCGGTGAAAAGACCATGGCCCAACGCCTGGCTGGCGAACTGATGGACGCCGCCAATAACACCGGCTCTTCCGTCAAAAAACGGGAAGACACGCACAAAATGGCGGAAGCTAACAAGGCCTTTGCCCATTTCCGCTGGTAGTGCTTCCTTTACCACCCAGAAAGGAGGGAAAACGATGGCAGAAGAATTTTCTTTAGAAAGTACTCGGAACATCGGCATAATGGCTCACATAGACGCCGGCAAGACCACGACTACTGAGCGGATTCTTTTTTACACCGGCCGGGTGCACAAACTGGGCGAAACCCACGACGGCGCCGCCACCATGGACTGGATGGTCCAAGAAAGGGAACGGGGTATTACCATCACTTCCGCTGCCACCACCGCCCAATGGAAAGGCCATCGCATCAATATTATCGACACACCAGGCCACGTTGACTTCACTGTGGAAGTCGAACGCTCCCTCCGAGTGCTGGACGGCGCGGTGGGTATTTTCTGCGCCAAGGGCGGTGTCGAACCCCAATCGGAAACGGTTTGGCGTCAAGCTGATAAATACAAGGTCCCCCGCATAGCCTACGTCAACAAGATGGACATCACCGGGGCGGACTATCTCAAAGTAGTGGACATGATTAGGGAACGATTGTTGGCCAAGGCCATTCCCATTCAACTGCCCATCGGCAGGGAAGACACCTTTCAGGGCCTGGTGGACTTGGTAGAAATGAACGCCCTTCTCTACACCGACGAGCTGGGGACCCACAGCAAGACCGACGGCATCCCTGAAGAAATGCAAGCCCTGGCCGCCAAGTACCGGGAAGAGCTGGTAGAAGCCACCGCGGATTTTGACGAAGAGATCATGGCCGCTTTTCTCGAAGGGAACCCGGTTTCCGCCCCAGCGATTAAGAAAGCTTTGCGCAAGGCTGTCTTGGCCAATAAAATAGTGCCGGTGCTCTGTGGCTCTTCCTATAAAAATAGGGGTGTCCAGCCCCTGCTCGATGCTGTCGTCGAATACTTGCCGGCGCCGAACGAGGTGAGCAACATCCCGGTGGGCACCATTTGCGGCGGCGAGGCCGTTCTCGGCTCAGATGAAAAGGGTCCTTTTACCGCCCTGGCTTTTAAGGTCGCCATCGATCCCTTTGTCGGCAAACTGATCTTTCTTCGGGTTTATTCCGGAACCCTTTCCGCCGGCAGTTATGTGTACAATTCTAGCAAGGGCAAAAAAGAGCGGATAGGCAGGCTGCTGCGCATGCACGCCAATTATCGAGAAGAAATCGGAGAGATCAGAGCCGGCGACATCATCGCCGCCGTAGGCCTTAAGGACACGGCCACCGGCGACACCCTTTGTTCAGAAGGCCAGGCCATCGTCCTAGAAGCGATGAAGTTCCCCGAGCCAGTCATCGACGTCGCTATCGAACCCAAGACCAAGGCCGACCAAGAAAAGATGTCTCTTTCCTTGCAAAAACTGGCCGAAGAGGACCCGACCTTTAAAACCCACTCCGATCAGGAGACGGGACAGATCATCATCTCCGGCATGGGTGAGCTGCACCTGGAGATTATCGTCGACCGCCTCATCCGGGAGTTCAAAGTAGGGGCCAACGTAGGCAAGCCTCGGGTCGCCTACAAAGAAACTATCAGCGCCTCGGCTGAAGCCGAGGGCAGGTTCATCCGCCAGTCCGGCGGCCGCGGACAGTACGGACACGTATTTCTCAGGCTGTCCCCCCGGGAACCCGGCAGCGGGTTTGAATTTATCAATAAAATAGTGGCCGGGGTCGTTCCCAAGGAGTATATACCAGCAGTCGAAGCCGGGGTCAAAGAAGCTGCCCAAAACGGCATTTTGGGCGGTTATCCCGTCATCGACGTATCGGTCACCCTGTTTGACGGCTCATACCACGATGTGGACTCGTCGGAGCTGGCTTTTAAAATCGCCGGTTCGATGGGTTTTAAGGCCGCTTTGCAAAAAGCCCAGCCCGTCCTTCTGGAACCGGTGATGAAAGTGGAAGTAACCGTCCCCGAAGATTACTTGGGCGAAGTCATGGGCGGCATAAATTCCCGGCGGGGCCACATTGAGGGCATTGATCCCGGCCAGGGTCTCACCGTGATCCGGGCGGCAGTGCCCCTGGCCGAGATGTTTGGTTATGCCACAGTCCTTCGGTCCCAGACCCAGGGCCGGGGAGTATATTCCATGGAGTTCTCCCACTATGAACCGGTGCCAAAAAGTATTGCCGAGGAAGTAAGCAACAGGAGTTAGCCCCTTGGGGCAAAAGGAGGGAAAGTAATGGCTGCTACCCATAAAATTCGCATTCGGCTCAAGGCCTTCGATCACAGCGTTCTCGACCAGTCCGCCGAAAAGATCGTGGAGACCGCCCGGCGCACCGGTGCCCAAATCTCAGGACCTGTTCCCCTGCCCACCGACAAGAGCATTTACACCATCTTGCGGGCCGTGCACAAGTACAAAGACGCCCGGGAACAATTCGAGATGCGCACCCATAAACGTTTAATCGATATCCTGGAGCCCACCCCCAAAACAATCGATGCCCTGATGCGGCTCGATCTCCCTGCCGGCGTGGACATCGAACTCAAATTATAACTTAAGATTCCTTTGTCAAGGAGGTGGCAATTCTCGTGAAGAAAGCAATTCTGGGCAAAAAGATTGGCATGACCCAATCCTTTGACCAGGCGGGCAATATCGTTCCGGTCACCGTCATCCAGGCGGGCCCCTGCCCCATTGTGCAGCTCAAGCTGGCCGCGACCGACGGCTACAACGCGGTTCAGGTCGGTTTTCAAAGCCAAAAAGAAAACCGGCTCACTAAGCCTGAACGGGGTCACTTTAAAAGGGCCCAACTGGCGCCTCTCCACCACCTGGTAGAGTTTAGGCTGGACGACATCACCGAATACAAGGTGGGTCAGGAACTAAAGGCAGATATGTTTGCCCCGGGGGACCGGGTCGACATCACCGGCGTTTCCAAGGGAAAGGGCACGGCGGGCTCGATCAAGCGGCACAATCAAAGGCGCGGGCCGATGAGCCATGGCTCCCACTACCATCGGGCGCCGGGCGGCCTGGGCGCCGTTGATCCGGCCAAGGTCCTCAAGGGACGGCCGATGCCGGGCCGCATGGGCCATGAACGGGTGACCGTGCAAAATCTTGAAATAGTCCGGGTTGACAAAGAGCGCAATCTGCTCCTGGTCAAGGGCGCCATACCCGGCATCCGCGGTTCTTTGCTGCGCATCAAAGATTCGGTGAAGAACCGCTAGTAAGTTGAGGCGAAAGGAGGACCTAAAAGACATGCCCAAGGTGGCAGTTCATAACAGTAATGGCGAACAAGTAGCAGAAATTGAGCTAAGTTCAGCGATCTTTGCCGCCCCGATTAACCAACCGGCAATGCATGCGGTGGTCGTCGCCTACCTGGCCAACCAGCGGCGGGGAACAGCCGCTACTAAAACCCGGGCCTTGGTTAGGGGCGGAGGCCGCAAACCCTGGCGGCAAAAAGGCACCGGCCGGGCTCGGCACGGATCGACTAGATCGCCGATCTGGACGGGCGGCGGCGTCACTTTTGGCCCCCAACCGCGGGATTACACAGTGCGGGTGCCCCGGAAATTGAAAAAGGCGGCATTGAAATCCGCCCTGACCACGAAGTACAACAACAACGAACTCATTATCCTGGATCAGCTAAAGATGGCTGAACCCAAGACTGCGGAAATCGTCAAGCTGCTCGACAACCTCAAAGTAGAGGGCAAGGCGATAATCGTGACTGCTGAGTCAGCGCCCGCCGTCTACAAGTCCGCCCGCAACATCCCCCTGGTGAGCACCGGCCTGGTAAACAATATAAACACCTACCAGGTACTAAACGGAGGCGCCCTCGTTCTAACCCGGGATGCCGTGGCTAAGCTTGAGGAGGTGTTTGCATAATGCGTGACCCTCGCGACATTCTCATCAGGCCGGTTATTACCGAAAAGACCAATGAGCTCATGGCCGACAAAAAGTACACCTTTGTCGTCAAAAGAGACGCGAACAAGATCGAAATTGCCCACGCAGTGGAGAAGATCTTCAAAGTGCGGGTCCAGTCAGTCACTACCGCCAATATGCGGGGCAAACTAAAGCGCATGGGAGTCCACAAGGGGTACAGGCCGAGCTGGAAAAAGGCCGTCGTGGCCCTGACCGCCGACTCCAAGCCCATAGAGGTATTTGAATAGAAGTTTTGACAAAAAGGAGGGTGAGTTATGGCAATAAAAACTTTCCGGCCAACCTCTCCCGGTCGACGGTTTACAACGGTTTCCACCTTTCAGGAAATAACCAAAGCCAAGCCTGAAAAATCCCTGCTTGCTCCGCTTAAAAAGCAGGCGGGACGCAACAACCAAGGTCGGCTTACCGTTCGTCACCGGGGGGGAGGGCATAAGCGCAATTACCGGATAATCGATTTTCGCCGGAACAAAGACGGCATTCCCGCCACAGTTGCCGCTATCGAATACGACCCCAACCGCTCGGCCAATATCGCCCTGCTCCATTATGCAGACGGAGAGAAACGCTATATTTTAGCCCCGGCAACCCTAAAAACGGGCACAGTCATCTATTCCGGCTCGGGCGTGGACATCAAGGTTGGCAACTCCCTGCCCCTAAAAGAAATCCCCTTTGGCACCGTTATCCACAACATCGAGCTCAAGCCTGGCAAGGGCGGCCAAGTAGTTCGGTCTGCAGGAACCGGCGCTCAGCTCAAAGCGCGGGAAGGCGATTACGCCCATGTTGAACTGCCTTCGGGTGAAGTGCGCCTCTTCCACGTCAACTGCCGGGCCACTATCGGCCAGGTGGGTAACCTGGACCATCAGAATATTACCATCGGCAAGGCGGGGCGTTCTCGCTGGTTGGGCAAACGGCCCGCCGTCCGCGGCGTCGTCATGAACCCCGTCGATCACCCCCACGGCGGCGGCGAGGGCAAGGCTCCAATCGGCCGGCCGGGACCGGTCACCCCCTGGGGCAAACCTGCCCTGGGTTACCGGACACGCAAGAAGAGAAACAAATCTGACGCATACATCGTCAGGCGCCGTAAAGGCTAGAACCTAAGAAGGAGGGATAGATGCCTAATGGGTAGATCCTTAAAAAAGGGCCCTTTCTGTGAAGAAAGCCTGCTCAAAAAAGTTCAGCAGATGAATGATAAAAAAGAAAAGCGGGTGATTAAAACCTGGTCCCGCCGCTCCACTATCTTTCCGGAATTTGTCGGCCATACCCTCGCCGTCTACGACGGGCGCAAGCACGTTCCGGTCTACATCAGCGAAGAAATGGTCGGCCACAAACTCGGTGAATTCGCCCCCACCCGCACCTTTAAGGGCCACGGTTCCCACACCGAGCGTTCGACGGCCTTGAAATAGTGTTTCCTTAAGAGGAGGATAATCAATGGAAGTAAAAGCAAAAGCTGCCCATGTGCGCATTGCCCCCCGCAAAGTCCGGGTCGTCGTAGACTTGATCCGGGGCAAGGATATCGGCGAAGCACTGGCCATCCTCAAAAACACGCCCAAGGCTGCCTCTCCCCTAGTGGAAAAGGTTCTCAAGTCAGCAGTGGCCAATGCCGAACACAACTTTGAACTAAAAGCCGACAACCTCTTTGTCGCCCAAGCCTTTGTGGACCAAGGCCCCTCCTTAAAACGTTTTCGGGCCCGGGCTCGGGGCATGGCTAGCCGTATTCTAAAAAAGACCAGCCATATCACCCTAACGGTGGCAGAAAAGCAAAAGGAGGGATAGAAAATGGGCCAAAAAATCAATCCCATCGGCTTGCGGGTCGGCATCATCCGGGACTGGGAAGCCAAGTGGTATGCCGAGCGCAAAAATTACGTCGACACGCTCCATGAAGACCTGGCGGTCCGTAAATTCATCCGCAGCCAATTGGCAAACTCGGGAATTTCCCAAATTGAAATAGAACGGGCGGCCAACCGCTTGCGGGTTTCAATTCATACCGCCAAGCCTGGCGTGGTCATCGGCCGGGGTGGGTCGGGGATCGAACGCCTGCGTAAAGATGTCGACAAACTCACCGGCAAGCAGACCCACATCAATATAGTAGAAATCCGGGTGCCGGAACTGGACGCACAATTAGTTGCCGAATCCGTCGCCGCCCAGTTAGAAAAGCGGATCGCCTTTCGTCGGGCCATGAAACAGGCCATGGGCCGGACAATGCGGGCCGGGGCCAAGGGTATCAAGATCATGGTCAGCGGCCGCCTGGGCGGGGCAGAGATGTCCAGAACTGAGTGGTACACCGACGGCACCGTTCCCCTCCACACCCTGCGGGCCGACATCGACTACGGCATCACTGAAGCCAAGACGACTTACGGCCAAATCGGCGTCAAAGTGTGGATATATAAAGGCGAGATTCTGCCTCAACCCAAAAAAGAAAAAGGCGCTGCTGAAGGAGGAGAATAAGCCGTGCTTATCCCCAAACGTGTAAAGTACCGTCGGCCCCACCGGGGCGGGATCAAGGGCAAGGCCCCCCGGGGCACCGAAGTCATTTACGGTGAATTCGGCCTGCAGGCCGTTGAGCCGAGCTGGGTGACCAACCACCAGATCGAGGCGGCTCGTATTGCCATGACCAGGTACATCAAAAGAGGCGGCAAGGTCTGGATCAAAATCTTCCCCCACAAGCCAATCACTGCCAAGCCGGCAGAGACCCGGATGGGCAGCGGCAAGGGTTCTCCCGACAAGTGGGTCGCCGTGGTCAAGCCGGGCCGGGTGATGTTTGAACTGGCCGGGGTGACTGAAGAGGTGGC
Source organism: Firmicutes bacterium UBA4975 (assembly GCA_002397155.1). Lineage (GTDB taxonomy): Bacteria > Bacillota > Proteinivoracia > UBA4975 > UBA4975 > UBA4975. Next base: position 19,846 of record DGZR01000039.1, read on the forward strand.
GCGGGAAGCAATGCGTCTGGCCGCTCACAAGCTGCCGATGCAGACGAAGTTTGTAAAACGCTTCGAAATAGGTGGTGAAGATCAGTGAAGGGCAAGGAAATCCGCGATTTGAATGAAAACGAACTCCAGGCCCGTCTGGACGAATTAAAAACCGAACTCTTCAATCTGCGTTTTCAGCTTGCCACCGGCCAACTAGATAACCCCATGCAGATCAAGCGGGTTCGCAAAGACATCGCCCGGGTCAAGACGGTTATTCGGGAACGGGAACTCAACATCAACGTGCAATAGTGTTTTTGAAAGGAGGATGGTCCAATGACCGACCGTGGTAATCGCAAAGTCCTGGTAGGTAAGGTAGTCAGCAACAAAATGGATAAGACTATTGTCGTGGCCGTTGAAGAACAGCTGCGCCACCCTGCCTACGGCAAGATTGTCAAGCGGACCAACAAGTTTAAAGCTCACGACGAAGACAACCAGTGCAGTATCGGCGATATGGTGGAAATAATGGAAACTAGACCGCTGAGCCGCGAAAAATGCTGGCGCCTGGTGCGGATTCTGCAAAAAGTCCAATAGGGGCGTGTGCGCTGCCTATGCGCCGCGTATGCGCTTAGAAGGAGGGGCATACTGTGATTCAGCAGCAAACGATGCTAAATGTCGCCGACAACTCAGGGGCAAAAAAGGTCATGTGCATTCGGGTCCTGGGCGGCACCAAGCGCTATTCGGCAAATATTGGCGACATAATTGTCGCGTCAGTTAAAGAGGCAACACCCGGCGGGGTTGTCAAGAAAGGCGAGGTCATCCGGGCTGTCATCGTGCGCAGCAAATCGGGGACCCAGCGCCGGGACGGTTCCCACATCCGTTTTGACGACAACGCGGCCGTGATAATTAACGAAGCCCGAAACCCCAGGGGCACAAGGATCTTTGGCCCGGTGGCCAGGGAACTGCGGGAAAAGGACTTCATGAAGATTGTCTCCCTGGCGCCCGAAGTCCTTTAAGCCTTCAAAGGAGGTAGATTAGAAAGTGACATCGCCTAAAAGCCATATCAGCAAAGGTGACAAGGTCAAGATACTTTCCGGCGCCGATAAGGACAAGACCGGGAAGGTCCTGCAAGTCCTGCCCCGTTCCGGCAAAATCATCGTCGAAGGGGTAAACGTCATCAAGAAGCACATGCGGCCCACCCGGGATAATCCCCAGGGCGGCATCATCGATAAAGAGGCCCCAATCTACAGCGGGAAAGCCATTTTGATTTGCCCCCGCTGCAATAAACCGGCCCGGACCGGCCATAAGTTTCTTGCCGACGGCCAAAAGGCCCGGTACTGCAAAAATTGCGGCGAGGTCAATGAAAAGTAACTGACCGGAAGCAAAAAAGGAGGTCTTTTTACTCTTGTCTCGATTAAAAGATCTTTACCAGCGGGATATCGTCCCCGCCCTCATGAACAAATTCAAGTACAAAAGTATCATGGAAGTTCCCCGCATCGTAAAAATTGTCGTCAACATGGGTGTGGGCGATGCCAAGGAAAACCCAAAATTTCTTGAAAACGCGGTTGAAGAATTGGGGCTAATCACCGGGCAAAAACCAGTCATCACCAAGGCCCGCAAAGCGATAGCCGGTTTTAAACTGCGGACGGGGATGCCCATCGGAACCATGGTAACCTTAAGGGGCGAGCGCATGTACCACTTTTGGGACCGCCTCCTCAACATCGCCCTGCCTCGGGTCCGCGACTTTCGCGGGGTTTCAGCAAAAGCCTTTGACGGCAGGGGCAACTACACCATGGGCATAAAAGAACAGCTCATTTTCCCCGAAATCAATTACGATAAAGTGGAAAAAGTCAGGGGTATGGACATTGTCATCGTCACCACTGCTAAAACCGACGAAGAAGGGCGCGAATTGCTTGCGGGTTTCGGAGTCCCCTTCAAGAAATAAACAATAGGGAGGGTTGATGGATGGCAAAAAAGTCAATGATTGTCAAGCAGCGGCGGCAGCCCAAGTTCAGCGTGCAGGGTTACAATCGGTGCAGAATCTGTGGCCGCCCTCACGCCTATCTGCGTAAATTTGGCATGTGCCGCATCTGTTTTCGCAATTTGGCCCACCGGGGGCAAATCCCCGGCGTGAAAAAGGCCAGTTGGTAGTGTTAGGAAAGGAGGCCCATCCCAGATGACTATGACAGACCCAATTGCCGACATGCTGACGAGAATCAGGAATGCCAACACGGCGCTCCACACCAGCGTGGAAATCCCGGCATCAAAGATAAAAATTGCCCTGGCTGAAACCCTTAAAGAAGAGGGATATATCGCTGGTTTTGAAGTAGTAGAGGACAAGAAACAGGGTATCATTCGGGTCAATCTGCGTTACGAGAGCGGCAAGCGCAGGGTGATCACCGGAATCAAACGGATAAGCAAGCCCGGCCTCAGGGTTTACGCCAACAAGGACGAAATCCCCAGGGTTTTAGGCGGTCTGGGTATCGCCATCATCTCCACTTCCCAAGGAGTAATGGTGGACAGAAAAGCCCGCGCTACCGGCCTGGGCGGCGAAGTCCTGTGCTACGTTTGGTAACCATTCTAGCGGAGGTGCAGTATGTCCAGAATAGGTAAAAAGCCGGTTCCGATTCCGGCAGGAGTCGATATTGCCGTCGCCGAGGACAATGTGGTTACGGTAAAAGGTCCCCTGGGCCAGCTCAAGCAGCAGATGCCCCAGGCTATAGACATCAGCGTCGAGGACGGCCAAGCCCTGGTCGCTCGCCCTTCTGACGCCAAAGAGCATCGCTCATTGCACGGCTTGACTCGCAGCCTTTTGGCGAATATGGTAGAAGGGGTCACCAAGGGCTACGTCCGCAACTTGGAGATTGTCGGCGTCGGCTACCGGGCTGCCTTGCAGGGTAAGGATATAAACCTGACCATCGGCTATTCCCATCCGGTAGTCATCCAACCCCCCCAGGGAGTGGAGTTCGAGGTCCCCGCGCCCAACCGGATTTCCATTAAGGGGATCGACAAGCAGGTCGTCAGCCAAGCCGCCGCTGAGATCAGGGCGGTCCGCAAACCCGAGCCGTACTTAGGCAAGGGCATAAAATACGAAGGCGAACAGGTCCGGCGCATAGCTGGCAAAGCCGGCAAGTAATGCCCATAAAGGAGTGAGCCCGGTTGGGTCGCAAGACAAATCCGCGCCAACAAAGACACCTGCGGGTACGCAAAAAAATCTCCGGCACCCCGGAGCGTCCCCGTCTCAATGTCTTTCGCAGCGCTAAACACATTTACGCTCAGATCATCGACGATGTCAATGCCCGCACCCTAGTGTCCGCCTCCAGTCTGGACGAGGCCTTCAAGGCCGAGAATAGTTACGGCGGCAATAAAGGGGCAGCTCAAATCGTGGGCAGGTTGGTCGCCGAGAAGGCCAAAAAAGCCGGAATTTCCGCAGTCGTGTTCGACCGAGGCGGTTTCATCTACCACGGGCGGATCAAGGAACTGGCGGAAGCAGCTCGTGAAGCCGGCCTCGAATTCTAGGCAAGGAGGGATTAGCTTGAAACCGAGAGTAGATACAACTGTCAGTGAATTTATCGAAAAAGTCGTGAACATTAACCGCGTCGCCAAAGTCGTCAAGGGTGGCCGCCGTTTCAGCTTCAGCGCCCTCGTTGTTGTCGGCGACGGCAGCGGCCGGGTGGGTGCGGGCTTCGGCAAGGCCGGCGAAGTCCCGGAGGCAATCCGCAAGGGCATTGAAGACGCCAAGAAAAATATCGTCACCATACCCTTGGCGGGAACCACCATTCCCCACGAAACCACCGGTAAATTTGGCGCCGGTTACGTCCTGCTAAAACCCGCCTCGCCGGGCACCGGCGTCATTGCCGGCGGACCGGTGCGGGCAGTGTTGGAGGCAGCGGGTTTCCGCGATATTCTAACCAAGTCCCTGGGTTCTTCTAACGCCATCAACATGGTGGGCGCCACCATGGAAGCCCTGAAAACCCTAAGAACCGCCGAGGAAATCGCTCGCTTGCGGGGTAAAACCGTCGGGGAAATCCGGGGTTAGGGAGGGCTAATGGAAATGGAAAGGCAGATACAGATAAAGTTAGTCCGCAGCGCCATCGCCCGTCCCCGGGAACAGCGTTTGACCTTAAGGGCCCTAGGCTTAAAAAAACTGCAGCAAGTAGTCAGCAAACCCGATAACCCCCAGGTCCGGGGCATGATTGCCAAAGTCGCCCACCTGGTCCGGGTTATTGAATAAGGAGGTGCAGCTATGAAACTCCACGAGCTCAAACCCGCTCCGGGATCGAAAAAGACGGCCAAGCGCAAGGGACTGGGCCTGGGCAGCGGCCTGGGCAAGACCGCCGGCCGTGGTCAAAAAGGGCAAAACTCCCGCAGCGGCGGCGGCGTCGGGCCATCCTTTGAAGGGGGTCAGATGCCCCTGCACCAAAGGATTCCCAAACGGGGTTTTACCAGCAAATTCAAGAAGCAGTATGCTGAAGTAAACGTTCAGGATCTCAACCGGTTTGCCCCGGGCACCCTGGTCACCCCTCAGCTCCTCTTAGAATCGGGGCTAGTAAAAAAGACGGGGGACGGCATCAAAATCCTGGGCTTCGGCCCCTTGGACACCAAGCTGGCCGTGCAGGCCCATCGGTTTAGTAAAGGAGCAGAGGACAAAATAAAAGCTGCTGGCGGCAGCGTCGAGGTGATATAGCATGCAATTGTTTGCCACGCTGCGCAACGCCTGGCACATCAAGGAGATCCGGCGCAAGATGTTTTTCACCTTGGCCATGCTCCTGGTTTACCGCCTGGGCACTTTTATCCCCGTGCCCGGCATCGACAGCAGTTGGATCAGGGAGAACATTTTGGGCGAAGGCGGAGGCGGCCTCTTCGGCCTGTTCAACGTCTTCACCGGCGGCGCTTTAGAAAAGTTCTCAATCCTTTCCATGGGCATAATGCCCTACATCAACTCCTCAATCATCATGCAGCTCTTGCAGGCGGTAATCCCCAAATTTGAAGAGTGGGCCAAGGAGGGAGCGGAGGGCCGCAGGAAATTGACCCAGGCCAGCCGCTACGGCACAGTTATCCTCGCCTTGATCCAGGCTGTCACCACTTCTTTAGCCTTTAGGCCCGCCATCACTGCCACCAAGGCCGTCAGCGCCCCCCGCTACTATATTTCTCTCTTGGTCATCGTCCTTTCCCTAACCGCCGGCACGGCCTTTCTCATGTGGCTGGGGGAAAAGATAACCGAAAAGGGCATTGGCAACGGAATATCCATGATAATCTTTGCCAGCATAGTTTCCCGGCTCCCGGTCTCTATCCTGCAGACTTATGGGCTGCTTAAAGCCGGCGAAATCAACATCATCAACGTCCTCGTGATTATCATCTTAGCGGTACTGATAATAGCGGGAATGATCTACGTTTCCGAAGGGGAGCGTCGAATCCCCGTCCAGTACGCCAAGCGGGTTGTAGGCCGCAAGATGTACGGCGGCGCCAGCACCCACATTCCCCTCAAAGTCAACCAAGCCGGGGTCATCCCCGTCATCTTCGCTTCTTCCCTCCTCATGCTGCCCCAGACCATAGGCCAATTCTGGGACAACCGCTTCATTAATGCGATTGCCCGCTTCTTCACCCAGGGCACCTGGTCGGGCACCATTCTCACCGCGGCGCTGATCGTTTTCTTCGCCTACTTTTACACCTCCATCACCGTCAATCCCATCGAGCTGGCGGATAACATGCGCAAGAACGGCGGTTTTATTCCCGGTATTCGCCCGGGGCGGCCGACCTCGACTTACATCACCCGCATTATCAACCGGATTACCTTGGTGGGCGCCCTTTTCCTGGCAGTCATCGTGGCAGTGCCCTACGCCATAAAGGGCTTGGTGGGAATGGACATAGGCATCGCCGGCACTTCCCTCTTGATCGTCATCGGCGTCGCCTTAGAAACCATGAAACAAATCGAAAGCCAGATGCTCATGCGCCACTACAAAGGCTTTATGTAGGAGGGTGCCAATGCGACTTGTATTGCTGGGTCCCCCCGGTGCGGGCAAAGGCACTCAGGCACAGTTAGTTGCAGGGCATTTCCGCATTCCCCACATTTCTACCGGCGATATGTTCCGGGCCGCCCGCCAGCAAAAAAGCCCCTTGGGCCTAAAAGCGGCGGTGTACATGGAGGCCGGCGAACTGGTTCCCGATCAAATCGTCATCGGCATTGTCGACGAGAGGTTGGCCAAACCCGATTGCCGGGACGGTTTTCTCCTGGACGGCTACCCCCGGACTCTGGAACAGGCCGAGGCCCTGACCAGCGCCGTCCTTAACGGCGTCATCAACCTGGAGGTTCCCGCGGCGGAACTGGTGCGCCGGATTAGCGGCCGCAGACTTTGCCGGCAGTGCGAGCGGGCCTGGCACCTCACCTTTAACCCGCCACCCCAGCCCGATTCCTGTCAGTGCGGCGGCCAGCTCTACCAGCGGGTAGACGACCGTGAAGAGACAGTAAAGGCCCGTTTGGCAGTGTACGAACGGCAGACCAGCCCCCTCAAGGAATGGTACGCCCGGCGGGGCCTGCTCTTGACTGTGGACGGCAATCGGGAAATCCAAGCCGTCTTCGCCGACATACTGGCTGCCCTGGGAGAACCATAGTGATTATCCTAAAATCTCCCCGGGAAATAGAGCTGATGGCCAAGGCGGGCTATGTCACCGCCGGTGCTCTCCGGGTTGTCAGAGAGTCAATCGCCCCCGGTATATCCACCGGGGAACTGGATAGATTAGTTGAAGAATTTTACCAAAAACAGGGTGCAATCCCCGCCTTCAAGGGTTACCGGGGATTCCCCGCCAGCATCTGCACTTCGCTAAACCACCAGGTAGTGCACGGCATCCCTTCAAAGAGGGTAATCCTCCAGTCGGGTGACATCCTCAGCGTCGATACGGGAGCCATCGTCGACGGCTATGTGGGCGACGCCGCCGCTACCTATCCGGTGGGAGAAAT
>DGZR01000032.1 GCA_002397155.1 Firmicutes bacterium UBA4975
GTCCCGACGGGACGGACTCTTGCTCCCGCATTTTCGATAAAAAGCACCTTGCAGTCGGTACGGCCCCGGGAAGACCCGGGGCCTTTAGCGTGAGAGTAAAAAACGCTAAAAAAGGGGCATGCTCTGGGAGGAAGCCAAAAAAGAGGTGACAAAATGGCAATGGAAATTCCCTCGGCCCTGGCCCGGGTCCTTGAACTGCTGAACCGGGAGGGGGTGGAGAGCTGGCTCGTGGGGGGGTCTGTCCGGGACGGGCTTTTGGGGCGGGCCCCCAAGGACTGGGACCTGGCCGCCAAGGCCGAACCCCTGGTCCTGGCCCGGCTGCTCCGGAACAGTCCCGGCCTGGCCAAGGCGGGGGTCAGGTACGTGCCCCGGTCCGCCGGGGTAAGGGAGCCCCGACCGGGGGGCGACCCGGGAACAGTCACCAGTCCGGCAGGTCTTCTCCTCGGGCGGGGGTGGCGGGGGGAGATCTCCCCTTTTCGGGGGGAAACCCTGGCCGAGGACCTGGCCCGGCGAGATTTTACTGTCAACGCCATGGCCTGGCACCCGGATCGGGGCTTAGCCGATCCCCTGGGGGGGAAGGGGGACCTGGAGCAAAAGCTTCTCCGCTCTCCCGGCGACCCCCGGGCCATCATCGCCGCCGACGCCCTGCGCTCCCTGCGGGCTGTGCGCCTGGCCCTGGAGCTGGGATTTACCATTGAAAAAGGGACCTGGGAGGCAATAACTGAGTTAAGCGGCCTCCTGGCGGCCATCAGCCCCGAGCGGATTCGGGAGGAATTCTCCAGCATCCTCATCGGTCCCCGGCCCCGAGCCGGCTTGGACTTGCTCCTGGCGGGAAACCTGCTGGGCCAGATCATCCCCGAGCTTTTGCCCTGCGTGGGCTTGGACCAGCAAAATCCCCACCACCACCAGGATGTCTACGGGCACATCGCCGCCACGGTGGAAAACACCCCTCCGGACCTGGTTCTGCGCCTGGCCGCCCTCTGCCATGACCTGGCCAAGCCCCTCGCCATGACAGTGGATGAAAAGGGCGTTGGGCATTTCTACGGCCATGAAAAGATCGGCGCTGCTCTGGCGGCAAAAATTCTGGGACGCTTGCGCTACGACGGCAGGACAATCGCCGGGGTGAAAAATCTGGTGGCCGCCCACATGCTCCGCCTTACTTATCCCGACCTCAACCCGGCCAAACTTCTAGCCCGGGTGGGCAGGGAAAACGTCGGCCGCCTCTTCGCCCTGCAAAGGGCCGACGCCCTGGCCGGAGAAGGGAGGGGCCTGGGTGCGATTGCGGAGATGGAAGAAAAAGTAGCCCGAGCCCTGGCAGAACAAAGGCCTTTTGCCCGGGAGGACTTAGCCGTCAGCGGGCGGGACCTGCTGGCCTTGGGCGTCCCCCCCGGCCGGGCAATCGGCCGGGTCCTGAACGATCTCTTGGCGGCAGTGCAGGAGGACCCGGGCCTGAACGCCAGGTCCCTGCTCCTGGAGCTGGCCCGGGAACACCTGGAGACAAAAAGCAAGTAAAAACGGGCTGCCCCATAAAAAAGAGCAGCCCGTTGCCATTGAACGGCTGAGGTGGTAAAATAAAAAGATGATGGCCCAATTCAGAATTGGGTCAATCCATCGCATACATTATACCTCCCGGCCCCGTCCCTGTCAAGGCCAAGGGAGAGAGAGGAGCAAAAAATGGCCGTCATGTCTTGGCGCACCCTGCCATTTCGCTTCACCACCAACTCAGACTTTTATGTCCAGCTCAACCGCTGGTTGGGACAGGTCTTTTATGAGTCCTTGCCGGGAGCGGGTTTCGAGGTCCGGGAGGAACAGATATTCACCTGTTACAAGATCATTAAAGCCCTACAAGACGGGGAAATCCTGTTTGCCGAAGCGGGTTCGGGCACCGGTAAGACCTTTGCCTACCTGCTGCCGGCTCTTTGTCACGCCCGTCTCAGCGGCCGCCCGGCCGTCGTCGCCTGCGCCGGCGCCGCCCTCCAGGAGCAGTTGACCCGGCCCGGGGGGGACATCCCCACCCTGTCAGCGCTGCTGGGCCTGGAGATCAAGGCCGTCCTCGCCAAGGACCCGGAAAACTATCTGTGCAGCGTGCAGGGGGACCTGGTGAAACACGGCTTGCCCAAGCATCCCCTGCGCGACCGGTTTAGCCAATGGCTGGAGACCACCGCCAGCGGGGACCGAGCCGAAGCTCCCGGGGTCGACGACGGGATGTGGAACCTGGTCGCTTATAATTCGTCCTTGGACTGCCTGCACTGCCGCCGCCGGGGTTACTGCCCCCCCGCTCGGGCCCGGCAAAGCCTGTGGACGGGGCAGGATTTGATCATCTGCAGCCACGACGTGTTCTTTAAGGACCTGTGGTCTCGCCGGGAGAACCAGGCCAGGGAAGTGCGCCGCCTGGAGCTGGTCCGCACCAGGATGCCCTACCTGCCGCCCTATTCGGCGGTGGTTTTTGACGAAGGCCACCTCATCGAGAATCCGGCCCTGAGCCGCCTGGGCGTCCGCCTTAACCGGCAGGCGGCGGCCGGTATCGCCGCTATTTTCGCCAACCTGGCCTTGGTCAGCGACGAACTGCTGGCCGGTTTAGAGGGGCTGGAAAGGGTCTGGGCCAACCTTTTTACGGTGATAGTCACGGAAGCGATCCCGGTCAACCCCCGCCAGAGCTTGGTCCGGCTCAGCCCTTCCCTGGCGGCCGCCAATGAGGAGCTGCTCTTGGCCATCGACCGGGTCCAGGAGGAGATGGCCCTCTACCAGCAGTACGACGTCAACCAGTACATGCAGGAGCTGGAGGGGGCGGCCCAGGGTCTTCAGCGTTTGGGGCAGCCGGAGAGCATCGCCTGGTGGGAGGCGGCTAAGGAAGATCTCTGGGTGCTGCCCCGGGATTTTTCCCGGGCTCTGGGCCGGGAACTCTTGGCCCCAAAAGTGCCGGTGATCTTCACTTCCGCTACTCTGGACAGCGGCAATGACTTTGCTTACCTAAAGAGGATTACCGGCCTGGCCCGGGCCCGGACGGCCAAAGTGGACACCTCTTTTGACCTGGAAAAACAGCGGCAGCTGCTCTTTCCGAGTGGTCCGGCCACTTTTGCCAGTAAGGCGAAGCAGTGCGCCGCTTATCTAAGGGAAAACGGCGGCCGGGCCCTGGTCCTCTGCGCCCAGGCCTCCGAGGTTGAGGAGCTTTACCTTCGGCTGGAAGGGGAGGATTTTCCTTTCACCCTGCTAAAAGAAGGGGATGAGGATGGCAGTCGGCTCTTGGCCAAATTTCGCCGGGAAGAGACTTCGGTCCTGGTGGGGGCCAACCTGTGGGAAGGTATTGACGTCCCCGGCCCCGCTCTCACCCTGGTCATCGTCTTTTCCCTGCCCTTTCCGCCGGATGAACCCCTGACCCTGGCCAAGCGGGAGGCCGCGGCGCGGGAGGGGCTGGACCCCCGCCGGGCGGTGGATTTTCCCGCCATGGGCATTAAGCTCCGCCAGGGGCTGGGCCGGCTGATCCGGAGCAAAGAGGACCGGGGCCGGGTGGTTATCCTGGGCACGGGGGAAGACCCGGACCTGGCCGGAGAGGTGGCCCGGGCTATCGGCATGGGGGCGGGGAATTAGTTTACTTGCTCCTTACTTCTCCCAATTGCCAGGACTGTTTTTTTCTGATATTCTGGGCATTGTAAAGGATAGCAGGCGATGAAGGAAAACAGTAACTCAAAACCAGGCCATGGCAGCGAGCCGGAGAGGGTGAAAGCCCGGCATGACCCATTTGAGCGAAGGCATTCCCGAGCCCGGGGAAGAAAGCAGAAGTCTTGCCAGTAAAGCCCCATTCAGAAGAGGACTGCCCAGGCAGTCAAGCAGGGTGGAACCGCGGGAGTCAGCCTCTCGTCCCTGGCTTTAGTTAGGCCGGAGACGAGAGCTTTTTATATCCCCGATTTTAAAAAAAGGGAGCTGAAATGAAGGTGAATTTTCAAACCATGATAAGTGCCCTCAACCAGTACTGGAGCGGCCAGGGCTGTGTCGTCCTCCAACCCTACGACCTGGAAAAGGGGGCCGGCACCATGAACCCCGCCACTTTTCTCCGAGCCCTGGGCCCCGAACCCTGGCGGGCCGCCTACGTGGAGCCTTGCCGCCGCCCTGCCGACGGCCGTTACGGGGAAAATCCCAACCGCCTCCAGCACTACTACCAGTACCAGGTCATCCTCAAACCCTCGCCGGAACAGGTCCAAGAAATTTACTTAGAAAGCCTGAAAAGCTTAGGTATCGACCCCTTGCGCCACGACATCCGTTTCGTTGAGGACAATTGGGAAAACCCCAGCCAGGGGGCCTGGGGCCTGGGCTGGGAGGTATGGCTGGACGGCATGGAGATCACCCAGTTCACCTACTTCCAGCAGTGCGGCGGCCTGGACTGCCTGCCGGTCAGCGCCGAAATCACCTACGGCTTGGAGAGAATCGCCATGTACATCCAAGAAAAGGACTCGGTCTACGACGTCCTCTGGACCGAGGGCATCACCTACGGCGACATCTTCCGGCAAAATGAAGTGGACTACTCCCGCTACAACTTTGAGGCGGCGCCCCTAAAAGCCCTGTTTACCCGCTTCGAGAGCTACGAAGAAGAGGCAGGCGCCCTGGTCGGACAGGGCCTGGTCCAGCCCGCCTACGATTGCCTGCTCAAGTGCTCCCACACCTTCAATCTCCTGGACGCCCGAGGGGCCATATCCGTCACTGAACGGACGGGCTACATCGCCCGGATGCGGGTTCTGGCCCGGGCCATCGCCCAGGCCTACATAGAACAGCGGCAGGCCCTGGGCTTTCCCCTCCTAAAGAACCCTCCGGCCGCCGGAGTAGAGAAAGGGGAGGAATAGTGATGGAAAGACACGACCTCATTGTGGAAATCGGTCTGGAAGAAATGCCCGCCCTTTTCCTGCCGGGGGCCCTGGCCCAACTGGGGGAGCTGGCCGCCAACGCCCTGGCCGAAGCCCGGCTGGACTTTCGTGAACTCAAGACCTACGGCGCTCCACGCCGCCTTGCTCTTTATGGGGTGGGAGTGGCGGCCCGGCAGGGTGATCTGTCCCTAAAAGTCCGGGGCCCCGCGCTTAAGGCCGCCTACGACGAAAGCGGCGCTCCCACCCGGGCCCTGGAGGGATTTGCCCGGGGACAGGGGGTGCCCCTCAGTTCCCTCACCCGGGGCGAAGTAAAGGGTGTCCCTTATGTCTACGCGGATAAGATAGAAGAGGGTCAAGAAGCGGGGGCTGTCCTGCCGGGGCTCCTGGCTGCCTGCCTGGGCAAGCTCTCCTTCCCCAAGTCAATGCGCTGGGGCGGCGGTGAATTTCGTTTCGCCCGGCCGGTTCGCTGGCTTTTGGTCCTTTATGACGGCCGGGTCCTACCCCTGGAGTTTGGCGGCTGTCAGGCGGGAGAGAGCACTAGGGGCCACCGTTTTCTCGCCGACCGCCCCATCCCCCTGGCCGAGCCCGGTCAGTACCTGGCCAAACTAGAAGAGGCTTGGGTCCTGGTCGACCAGGATCGGCGGCGGGAGATAATCCGCCGCCAAGTAACCGAGCTGGCGGCCGCCCAGGGGGGCCGGGTGCGGGAAAACCCCGCGCTCTTGGAAGAAGTCACCTACCTGGTAGAATACCCCACCGCTTTTTTCGGGCGCATTGAGGATAAGTACATGGATCTGCCCCCCGAGGTGCTCATCACCTCCATGGAGGCAAACCAGCGCTACTTTCCTGTCCACTCCGCCACCGGGGCTCTGCTCCCGGGCTTTATCGCCCTGCGGGACGGCGGCACAGAGCACTTGGACACCGTCCGGGCCGGCAATGAAAAAGTCCTGCGGGCCCGCTTGGAGGACGCCGCTTTTTTCTGGACTGAAGACCAAAAGACGACCCTGGCCGCCCGCCGTCCCGCCCTGGACCGAGTGGTCTTTCTCGAGGGCCTGGGCAGCATGGGGGATAAAAGCAAGCGCCTGGTGGACCTCACGGGCTGGCTGGGGCAGCACCTGGGCCTGGATAACTGGATCGGGGCCCGGGCCCAACGGGCCGCCAGCCTGGCCAAGTCCGACTTGGTCACCCTGCTGGTCAACGAGTTTCCTGAGCTGCAGGGGGTGGTGGGGGGGAAAATTGCCCTGGCCGCCGGAGAGGAAGAAAAAGTGGCCCAGGCCATCGGCGAGCACTACCTGCCCCGCCACGGGGGGGACGCCCTCCCCGCCAGCCCCGAAGGGGCCCTGGTCGCCCTGGCCGACAAGACCGACAACATCACCGGCTGCTTCCTGGCCGGCCTCATCCCCAGCGGGTCCCAGGACCCCTACGCCCTTAGGCGCCAGGCCCAGGCTGTCGTCAACATCATCCTGGAAAAAGAACTGCCCCTGTCCCTCACTCCTTTCATAAACGAAAGCCATCGCCTGTACCAGGAGCAGTTCCCCCTGGCCAAGAACTCTGTAGTCTTGCTGGCAGAGGTCCTGGACTTTTTTGG
>DGZR01000099.1:0-864 GCA_002397155.1 Firmicutes bacterium UBA4975
GGGCGAACCGTCTAATTGATGATATTAACCCAGCAAAAGGATGGTGACCCATGGAGGCCCTTTACAAGGCTCTAGTCTTTTTCTTGCTGGCAGCAGCTCTCATAAATGTTGCCGGCTGCGCTCCAAAGGTACAGGCCGCCGACTTGATGGAAGGCATCGGGGCCAAACCGGTGATGGGTAAGGACGTCGATGCCGAATTTATCCGGAGCACGGCGGACTTTTCCCTTAAGCTCTTTCAACAAACTGCTGATCCCGGGGGTAATTCCCTGGTCTCCCCCCTCTCGGTGCTCCTGGCCCTGGCCATGACCGCCAATGGGGCCGATGGCCAAACCCTGGCGGAGATGGAAAAGGTCCTGGGCGGCGACATCCCCCTAGGACGGCTGAATGAATACCTGTACAGCTTTGTCCAGGACCTGACCCGGGGTAAAGATCCCCAACTCTCCATCGCTAATTCCATCTGGTTCCGGGAACAGCTCCAGATTGAAAGGGATTTTCTCCAAGTAAACGCCGACTACTACGGTGCCGCCGCTTACAGATCGCCCTTCGACAGCCAGACCCTGGCGGACATCAACAACTGGGTCAAGCAAAAGACCAAGGGCCTGATCGACCAAGTACTGGATAGCATAGACCCGGCCGCCCTGGTCTACCTGATCAACGCCATCGTCTTTAACGCCCGGTGGGAAAAGGCCTTCGCCCCCGAGAGCATTCGGGAAGACACTTTTACCGCCTATGACGGCCGAAAACAATCAGCCGCCTTCCTCTGCTCCGAAGAAGCAACATACCTGGACCATGACGGGGCCACCGGTTTTCTCAAGCCCTATGCCGACGGGAAGTACAGTTTTCTCGCCCTTCTTCCCCCGCCGG
>DGZR01000099.1:1122-11140 GCA_002397155.1 Firmicutes bacterium UBA4975
GGGGCCCTGCCCACCCCGGTAGAAGTGGCTCTGCCAAAATTCAGCTATGCCTGGGAAATCCAGTTGAAGGATGCCCTGTTAGCCCTGGGCATGCCCCTGGCTTTTACCCCGGACAGGGCGGACTTCACCAGGCTTGATGGGAAGGGCGGGCTATACATTCACGAAGTGCTGCACAAGACTTTTATCCAGGTTGATGAAAAGGGGACAAAGGCCGCGGCGGTGACCAAGGTGGAGATGCGGACAACGTCCTGCCAAGAGACAAAAAGGGTCACCTTGGACCAGCCCTTTGTTTATGCCATCATCGACAACGCCAGCAAGCTGCCGGTTTTTCTCGGCGCCCTTTTGGAAATACCTGCTGACGACCAATAAGAAATAAGGAGGACTGCTTCATGCCGATCTGGAAAAAAGCCCTGGGCATCCTGCTCCTGGGGGTCCTTGCCTTCCAGTTAGCCGCCTGCGCCCCCCGGGTGCAAGCCGCCGACCTGATGGCGGGCCTGGGGGCAAAGCCGGTAGAGGGCAAGGAGGCTGACGCCAATTTCATCGGCAGCGCGGCGGATTTCGCTCTGGAGCTATTCAAAAAGACTGTAGACAAGGAAGAAAATTCCCTAGTCTCCCCTCTCTCGGTCCTCTTAGCCCTGGCCATGACCGCCAATGGCGCCGATACCCAGACCCTAGCAGAGATGGAAGAGGTGCTGGGGGGCCACATCCCCCTGGCGGAGCTAAATGAGTACCTCTACAGCTATGTAAAAACCCTGCCCAGCGCGAAAAAGGCTAAGCTGACCATCGCCAATTCCATCTGGTTTCGGGACGAGGCCGCCCGCTTGACAGTGGAAAGGGACTTTCTGCAAAGAAACGCCGATTACTACGGGGCCGCCGCCTACAAATCCCCTTTTGACAAACAGACTTTGGCTGACATCAACAACTGGGTAAAAAAGAACACCGACGGCATGATTGACAGCATCCTGGAAGAAATCGCCGAAGACGCCGTCATGTACTTGATTAACGCCATCGTCTTCGAGGCCGAATGGGAGAGGATTTACACCGAATACGACATCAGGGAGGGCTTTTTCACCGCCCTGGACGGCAGTCAGCAAAAAGTCGAGTTTATGCATTCCGAAGAGAGTGCTTACCTGGATGACGGCAGGGCCATCGGCTTCATCAAGCCCTACGCCGGAAACCTGTACAGTTTCGCCGCCCTCCTGCCCAACGAGGGGGTTGACCTCGGGGACTACATCGCCGGTCTGTCCGGCAACGGCTTTCTGGAAACCATAGCCGGCGCCCAGTCGACCCCGGTGGCCGCTGCCCTGCCCAAGTTCAGCTATGATTACCGAATCAAGATGAACGAGGCCCTGAAGATCATGGGCATGCCCCGGGCCTTTTCTTCCCGGGAAGCGGACTTTAGCAAACTGGGCCAGTCTTCCCGGGGCAACATCTTTATCGGTGAAGTGCTGCACAAGACCTTTATCCAGGTCGACGAACGGGGGACAAAGGCCGGGGCGGTGACCAAGGTGGAAATGAATGATGAAGCTTATATTGAAACCAAGTCGGTAGTCCTGGACCGGCCCTTCGTTTTTGCCATCATCGATAACGCCAGCAACCTGCCCCTCTTTATCGGGTCCCTAGCGGAGATCGGCGACTGAAAATCCCCCTCGGGGGATTTTTTTTTAGTGGACCCCTCTCCCTTCCTTTCCAGGGCCAGCCCTCTATCTTCTCATCCCCTTTTCCACTATAATGGTAAAAAAGAAAGGGGTTGGAAAATGACGGTCAAGATCATCACCGACAGCGGCAGCGATTTGCCCCGGGAACTGCTTGAAAAACACGATATTGAGGTCATACCCCTCCTGATTGAACTAGACGGGCAAGAGCTGGTCGACGGCAGGGACATCACCCCCGAACAGGTATATGCCGCCATCCGGGCCGGTAAAGTGCCCCGGACCAACCAAGCCCCCGCCAGCATTTTCAAGCAGGTGTTTGCCAAATTCATTGAGCTGGGCCGGAGCTGCCTTTACCTCGCCTTTTCCTCACGGCTGTCGGGCACCTGCCAAACCGGCGCCCTGGTGGCCCAGCAGCTCAACGAAAAAAGCGCCGCCGGTTCGGTCCGGGTAGTGGACACCCTCTGCGGTTCCCTGGGCCAGGGCCTGGTTGTCCTGGAAGCAGCCAAAATGGCCGAAAAGGGCTGCCCTCGGGAAGAAATCGTGGAAAGGGTGCAACGCCTCTCCCCGGGCATGGAACATATCTTCACCGTGGACGACCTGGAATACCTGTACCGAGGGGGCCGGGTGAGCCGGGCCAGCGCCCTGGTGGGCAGCCTGCTCAACATCAAACCCCTCCTTCACGTCAAGGACGGCCTCATGGTTCCCATCGAAAAAGTCCGGGGCAAAAACAAAGCCCTGAAGCGCATCATCGGCATCATGGAGGAGCGCTGCACCCCCGACACCGGCGCCACCATCGCCATCAGCCACGCCGATGACCCGGAAGCCGCCGCCAAGCTCAAAGAGCTGGTGGAAGAACGGTTCGGCTTCAAAGACATAGTAGTGAACATCGTGGGCAGCGTCTTGGGTTGCCACATCGGCTTGGGCGGGGTAGCGGTTTTCTTCCCCAACCTGTCGGTGGCACCCGCCTAATACTTACCAAAAAAACAGGCTGCCAAAACAGCCTGTTTTTCGGGTAAAGAGCCTGGGGCCAGGGGTCTACTCCCCCGCCAGTTTTTCCATCCCGGCCTCTTCGCTGTACTCTACCTCCGATAGATACTTTTCTCTAAAAACCCTGCATGCAGTCAATTCAAAAGCACGTCCTATATTCTACGAGCAGACAGTTTCTTCCTGTAAATATCCGTTGGTAAAGTATGGCAAGACTTGCTCCCTCGGAGGGCCCCTGGTAAAATCAGGGGGGAGGTGAATAAATATGGATAAAGAACTGCAGATCATCCGGCAAGCCCTACTAAATGAAGAGGAGGCCGTCAGCTTCTATACCTTGGCGGCGGACCGGGCCCTTTCAGCGGAGGCTAGGGAGGCCTTTTTGGCCTTGGTGGCCGAAGAGCAAAAGCACATTGACTGGCTGGGCGAGCTGTACAGAAGCTTAACCGCCGGAAGCTCTCCGGATTTTACCGCCACCAAGTACCCCGAACCCCAGCCGCCGGTCCAGTACAACTGGGAAACCATCGGCCGGGAAAGCGGCTCTCTGGCGGTTTCTGTCTTCGGGATTGGCATCAATCTAGAAAAAGCGGCCATCGATTTTTATACCGCTGCCGCCCGTCAGAGCGAGCTGGCGGGAGCTAAAGCGCTGTATGAAAAGCTGGCCCGCTGGGAGAATCAGCACCTGGAAGCATTCCAGCAGGAGTACGACCGCCTTCGGGATCAGTGGTGGGAGGAACAGGGCTTTTCCCCCGCCTAATAATGAGCCTTGGCCTTTAGCCGGATTATTCCTCCGGCTTTTTTGTCCGGTTTTACCGGTTGGCGATGCCGGAAGGCACATGGCCGGTAGGAACTTTTTCCGCTGCCGACAGGCAGTATGTCTTTTGGTCGTCGAAGAAAATGTGGGGGCGGAATTTGTCCAGAATCGGTTTTTTGTCCAGGCCCCCCAAAAAGAAGGCCTCGTCCACTGTGACCCCCCAGGCCCTAAGGGTATTGATGGCCCTTTTGTGGGAAGGGGCCTGGCGGGCGGTGACCAGGGCGATGCGGATTGGCTGTTTTCCCTGGTCCTGGTACAGGGTCTGCAGGCGATTGAGAGCTACTAAGAAGCCCTTGAATGGACCGGGCATCAGGGGCGTTTCGCTTTTTTCTACCTCGTGGCGGGTAAAGTCCGCCAGCCCCTTGGTCTTGTAGACTACCTCCGCCTCGTCGCTGAAGAGGACGGCGTCGCCGTCAAAAGCGATGCGGATCTCCGGGGACTCATCGTCCTCGTAGTCCGGCCCGCTGAGCAGAGTGGCGCTGGCTTTGCCGTTTTGCAGGGCCAGGCTGACGTCCTCGGGGTTGGCGGATAGAAAAAGGTCGGCTTGAAAGGCGGGCAGGTAAGAGTACGGCGACCGGCTGCTGGTAAAAGCGGCTCGGGTGATGTTGAGCCCGTGATGCTGGATAGAATTAAAGACCCTAAGGCCGGTGTTGGCGTCGTTCCGGGAAATGAGAATGACCTCCACCACTTCCCTGCCGCCGGCGGGGTCCTTGAGGGCCAGGAGCCGCCGGATGAGGGGAAAGGCTACCCCCGGCTGCAGGGGTTCATTTTCGTGAACGGATTGATACTCGATGTACCGTTCCAGACCCTCTTCTTCAAAGACCCGGTTGCTCTCCTCCAGGTTAAATAGGGCCCGGGAAGATATGGCCACCACCAGTTTTCCCGCCAGAGTTTCAGACATGGTCGAGCTCCCCCCTTTATAGGGAAATAATAGCACATTGCCCCGTCAAGGGGGCTTTTTTGTCTAGGAAAAGTCTTCGCCGGAAGCCGGGCGCAGCCTTTTTGCCCCTGGTTCTTTCCTGCCCCTCCTCCCCCCCCCGGGGCACCTGGGTATATAAACCTTGCCCTGGGATATAATTCCTTTCTAGGAAAGAAGGTGTGCATAGATGGAGTCATTCGTCCGGGTATTCACGGTTATCTCCCTCTTTTCCGTCCTCGGTTTTGGCCTGTACTGGGTCAGGGAGTACAAGAAAAAAACCGCCGGCCTGGAAAGGGCGATTCTGGAAATAACCGACTGCAATCGAGAAATGAAAAAAACTCTGCTGGCCGGCCTGATAAAAAGGTTTGACTCGGCAACCCCAGAAGATGGAGAGGAAAGGCCCCTGGACTTTGAACGGTTTGTCGCGAAAATCCTCCGCTGCAGTTACGGCGGCCGGACCTCGGTGACCAAGGCCGGTTGGGATCAGGGCATCGGCATCGAGCACCGCCGGGGCATGAATCTGCACCTGGGCCAAGTCCGCTGTCTGAATGAGGACACCCTGGTGGACTACCAGCCCGTGGCCGTTGTCCATTCCCAAGTGGTAAAACAGGGGGCGGCCGGCGGCTTTGTCGCCACCACCTCCGAATTCACTGGCAAAGCAAAAAAATACGCCGAGGATCTGAATGTGGACTTAATCGACGGCAGTATGCTGGTAGAGCTGTGGGCTTACTCTCTCGCGCGAAACAAGGAAAAACAAAGGCCCCTGGGCCGGGAGGCCTAAAAAAAAGAACCCTGGGCAGGGTTATTTTAAGGTTTCTTTTTCACGGTCTTGGTTATTTTTTTGACCGGCGCCTTGGCGGTGGTTGTTTTTTTCTTGGTCCCGGTCGTCTTGGCCTTGGTTGTCTTGGCGCTAGTGGCCTTGAGGTTATCGGTTTTAATGAGCTTGCCCAAGAGTCCCCCAACCTGGCTGAGGATGTCGCCCCCGCCGCCGGTCCCCAATATTGCGGCCACGATATTCATCAGGCCGCCCCCGCCCAACTGGCCGGATAAAATGTCCAATAAGTCGGAAATACCCGAAACGCCCAGGCTTTGCTCTTTTTTTTGGCTGGCCAGGGCCCCGATGAGGACGGGGGCAAGCTGGCTCATGATGCCGGAAACCTGGCTGGACTTTAGCCCCACTTGCTTGGCGATGTTGTTTTGCACCTTTTTGTCGTCCCCGGAAAAGACGTGCTTGAGAATCTTGGCCCCGTCTTTAAGATCGACGTTTTCCAAAAAACCGCTTATGTTCTCAACCGAGTCGTTCCCGTGGTCATCCAGGGCTTTGCTCAAGGCGGCCGCCCCCGCCGGGGTTTTCAGGTTAGTCTGCAGGGCTTTGACCAGGGTCGGCAAGCCCAGTTCAGTGACCTTTTTAACTTCGGCGGGCTTGGCCCCCACGGATTTACCTATTTGGCCCAGGATCGCCTTGGAATTGATCTGCTCGGTGATTATCTTGACTGCGTCCATCCTATCTCCTCCCCCATATCTCGTAAAGTTTTCCCCAAAAAGCCTCTAGCTATTATCCCTGCGGCGGCGGGTCAAGGAAAGCCCGCCAAAGCCGCCAAGGATTGCCATGTAAAAACCAAAATCGTAGAGCCAGCCCACATTGTTCACCTCGTACAGACGCACCTGGGGCTTAAAAAGCTGGATTATCAGGGAAACCGGGGCGACCCAGCCATGCCACAGGCCCCAGAAAAAACCCGCCGACCGCCCTTTGTACCGTAAATTCCCGGGCAGGCACCCCGTCAAGGTCAGCACCAGCACCAAAGTCAGGCAGAGGATCACGATTTTTTTGAGCATACCCTTCACTCCTTCATCCAGCATATTCCTGCTCCTCCGCCATAATAACATATTTATGGGAAAAAAACTGCCGGGTTCTCCCCTGGCCTGTTGTTTGGCCCCCCGTTGAATAGTATACTAATTAGCAGTTTGACCACTATACGAAATGAAGGAGCTAAAAACCATGAACGAAGACGATAACACAATTGTCCTCACCGATGAGGATGGCAATGAGCTGGAATGCGAGTACCTGGACACTGTCAATTACAAGGACAAGGACTACGCCGTGCTCTTTCCCCTCGATCAGGATGAAGAAGACGGGGACGTCATAATCCTGGAACTGGCGGAAAACGAAGATGGCGAAGAAGAGTACCTCACTGTAGAAGACGAGGGCCTGCTGGACGAGGTATTTGACGAATACATGCGGGTCTTAGAACTCGAAGATGACGAGGAAGAAGAAGAGGACGAAGAGGAAGAAGATGAATAATGAATCTGCCCCCGAAAGCGGGGGCAGATTTTTTTTATATTTCTTCAAACCGGGCGGTAAAAAAGCGCAGTTGCTTGGGCTCGTAGACAAAGCGCAGGCCCCTGATGTCCTCTTTGTGCCGGAAGAGGTTTATCACGGCATCGGCCACCAAGTCCAGGTGGCGGTAGGTGTATACCCGGCGGGGGATAGTCAAGCGCACCGTTTCCAGCCTTGGCCGGTGGTTTTCCCCGCTCTGCCGGTCCCGGCCGGCGGAGACGATACCCCTCTCCATGGAGCGGACGCCGGATTCCAAGTATAGATTGGCGGCCAGGGACTGGGCCGGGAATTCTTCTTGTCTGAGGTGGGGGCAAAAACGGCGGGCATCCAGGAAAACGGCGTGGCCGCCCACGGGCTCAATGATTGGCACTCCCGCCTCCAGGAGCTGGTCCCCCAGGTAGCGGACCTGGAGCACCCGGTGCCGGATGTACTCGTACTGCATGGATTCTTTGAGCCCGATGGCCAGGGCCTCCATATCCCGGCCGGCCATGCCACCGTAAGAGGGCATGCCCTCAAAGACCACCACCAATTCCTTGGCGGCCAAGAACAGTTCCTCATCCCGGAGGGCGAGGAAACCGCCGATGTTCACGATGCCGTCTTTTTTCCCGCTCATGGTGGCGCCGTCGGCGTAGCTGAACATTTCCCCCACAATTTCTGTAATCGTCTTGTCCCGGTAGCCTTCCTCCTGCTCCTTGATGAAGTAGGCGTTTTCAGCAAACCGGGTGGCGTCGTAAAAGACCTTGATGCCGTGGCGGGCTGTCAATTCCCGCACCGCCCGCATGTTGGCCATCGAGACGGGCTGGCCCCCGGCCAGGTTTACCGTCACCGCCAGGCAGACGTAGGCGATGTTCTCGGCCCCTTTTTCCTTGATCAACCTTTCCAGCTTGGCCAGGTCAATATCTCCCTTAAAGGAGAGGGACAGGCCGGCGTCGTGGGCCTCATCCCGGATTATATCGACGAAGATGCCGCCGTTATCCTCCTGGTGGTACCTGGTGGTAGTAAAGTACATGTTTCCCGGCACGTACTGCCCCGGCTTGATGGCGATGCGGGAAAGAATATTTTCTGCCCCCCGGCCTTGGTGAGTGGGCACCAGGTGGGGAATGCCGAGCAATTCTTGCACAGTGGCTTCCAGGTGTTTAAAGTTTTTGCTGCCGGCGTAGGCTTCGTCTCCCTGCATCAGCCCCGCCCACTGCTTGTCGCTCATAGCGTTAGTGCCGCTGTCAGTCAAGAGGTCGATGTACACGTCCTCTGAGTCGATTAAAAAGGTGTTGTACCCCGCCCGCTTAATGACTTCTTCCCTTTCCTTGCGGCTGGTCATTTTGACGGTTTCGACGCTTTTAATCCGGTAGGGTTCGGCGGGATAATCGCGGATATCCATCTTCGGCTGCCTCCTGTCCCATACTTAGAGATTTATTTCACAGTCTTTAATATTCAACACCCCTCCGGCAAAACCCTTTTTTGTCCTCGGGGACAGACAGCAATAGGTGGTGCCCCGAAAAACCGATATAGGCAAAAAGAGGGGTCACCCCCCCTAGGGCTGCCCCTCCCCCCCGACTTGACTGTCCCCTACATTTCCTGGGGGGCTTCGATGCCCAAGAGATATAAACCATTGGCCAGGACCTGGCGGACGGCGGCGACCAGGGCCAGCCGGGCGGCCCGGGCACCCGGTTCGGCAGCCAGCACCGGACATTGGTGGTAAAAGCGGCTGAACTCCTTGGCCACCTCGATGAGGTAGCGGGCGACAAAGGAGGGCTTGCAGGTGTCCCCGGCCCTTTCGATGGCCTCGGGAAATCTGCTCAGCGCCGCCACCAGGGGGTACTCGTACTCATCTTGCAGCAGGGCAAGGTCGGCCTCCCCTTCGGCGGGGGCTTTGCGCAAGATGCTGCAGATTCGCGCGTGGGCATACTGAATGTAAGGAGCGGTTTCTCCGGAGAAATCCATGACCTGGTCCCAATCAAAGTCTATGTCCTTGATGCGATCGTTGCTCAAGTCGCCAAAAATCAGGGCGCCCACCCCAACCTGGCGGGCCGTTTCCTCCCGGTTCTCCAGGTCGGGGTTTTTTGCGGCGATGATCTGGCGGGCCCGGTGGGTGGCCTCCTCCAGGACATCGGCCAAAAAGACCAAGCGCCCCTGGCGGGTGGACATCTTGCCCCCGCCATAGCGGATCATCCCGAAGGGCACGTGCTGACACTTTTCTACCCAGTCCAGGCCCATTTTCTTCAGGACGGCAAAGAGCTGGCGGAAATGAAGGGTCTGGTCGACCCCCACTACATACAGGGCCTTGGCAAAGTGCCAGGTCTCATGCCGGTAAATTGCCGCCGCCAAATCCCGGGTATGGTACAGGGTGGCCCCGTCCTGCTTGCGCAGCAGGCAGGGGGGCATGCCCTCGTCCTCCAGGCTGACGACTAACGCCCCCTGGGACCGCTCCAGCAGACCGGCTTGCTCGACGGCGGCGATGGCCGCTTCTAGCAGGTCATTGTAAAAACTCTCCCCGTGCCAGTAGTCAAATTCCATCCCCAGCAGGGCATAGACCCGCCTAAACTCGGCCAGGCTGATCTCTCTAAAGCGCCGCCACAGCTCCCGGGCAGCCGGGTCTCCTTCTTCCAGTTTTTTAAACCAGGCCCGGCCTTCTTCTTCCAGCTCGGGGTCGGTTTCAGCCTCTTGGTGAAAACCCACGTACAGCTCATACAGGTGCTGGATGGGGTCCGAGGCTAATTTTTCCTCGTCGCCCCAGCGGCGAAAAGCGGCGATGAGTTTGCCGAACTGGGTGCCCCAGTCCCCTATGTAATTGATGCCGACACACTGGTAGCCCAATGCGGCATGGATTCTGTACAGGGAATTGCCGATGATGGTTGAACGCAGATGGCCCACGCCAAAGGGCTTGGCGATATTGGGCGCCGAATAGTCCAGCACCACAGTCTGGCCACCGCCCTGGTCGCTCCGGCCGTAGTCCCCTCCTTGGCTGAGGATTTCTCCGACGGTGTGTTCCGCCAGTTTCCCCCGGTGGGCGAAAAAGTTCAGGTAGGGGCCCCGGACGTCTACCCGTTCAAAAAAAGGGTCCTTCCCCACTTTTTCGGCCAGGTCCGTCGCGATTTTTGCCGGGGCCCATTTCAACTCCTTGGCCAGCAAAAAACAGGGAAAAGCAAAGTTACCCATTTCCAGGCTGGGGGGAGTCTCCAGGGCCGCCCTGATCTGTTCGGGCTCTATGGGGACCAATCCTGCCAAAAGCCGGACCGCCCGCTCTTGAAACACTTTCATTTCCATCACTTCCATCTAAGCATAAGTAGGTACATTATAGACGAAACCCCTTT
>DGZR01000008.1:0-4793 GCA_002397155.1 Firmicutes bacterium UBA4975
AAACGAATAGTGCCCACCGCCGGGGCGGACTTTAAGCCCCCCAGCCGCCAATACATAGAGATGCTCTGGTTGGGGGCCTTTTACCGGCTGTCGCCCTTGGAATACCGGGCCTTTGAATTTGGCAGGCGGGGAGTGACCAGGGAAAAAATTCGCTCCTACCTGCGCGTGTACGACGCCGAAAAAAGGCTGCGCCCCGCTCTCAACTCCAGGCCCTGGGCGCCGATGCTCACCAACAAACTGCTCTTTAACAGCTACTTCAGCCAGAGGCACGTACCCGTCGCTCCCCTCTATGGCATGTTCCATCCCCTATTTGGCAGCGACCTGGAAGGCAAGCCCCTCAGCAGCCGGGAGGACCTGTTTGACCTGCTGGCGGGTAGAGATATCCAAGAATTTGCCCTCAAGCCCCTGGCGGGCAAGACCGGGGTTTCTGTCCTGGTCCTGGCGCTCCGGGAAAAGACCCCTGGGGACTTAATCTATGTGGACCGCTCGGGCCAGGAATTTAACCTGGACAGCCTGGTCCGCCACATGTCCCGGCCGGTGCCCTTTGTCGAGCAGGGCTTTCTTTTGGAGGCCAGGGTGCAAAACCACCCGGTTATTGCCCGGATCAACCCCGATTCCGTCAACACCTGCCGCCTGGTGACCTTTTTGAACAAAAAGGGAGAGCTGAAAATCATCCTCTCGGTGCTCCGCATCGGGGTCAAGGGTAAAAACACCGACAACTGGCACACCGGCGGCCTGGCCGCCTCCATCGACCCGGCGACGGGCCGCATCGGGGCGGGCCTCATCCGCCAGGACTTTCCCGGGGGGGGCTGGCATTCGGCCCATCCCGACACCGGCGTAGTCTTTGAGGGCGTTACCGTGCCCGATTGGGACGACATTGTCGCCCTGGTCTACCGAGCTGCCGCCATGACGCCCTTTATCCGCACCATCGGCTGGGATGTGGCCGCCACCCCGCAAGGGCCGGTGATCATCGAAGCCAACTTTAGCTGGGGCCCCATGATGTGCCAGGCTTGCTGCGGCGGCCTGCTCACCCCCGAACTGCGGGCTGAGTTTGCTCAGTTTGGCCTTCGCTTTCCCAGTTAAGCCCGGCTTTTCAGGTGCCCTGCCCCTTCTTTGTCGATGATGACCGTGACCCGGGGGTGGAGCCGGAGCACCGAAGCGGGCAGCCCCGGCGTAATCGGGCCCTCGATCATCCCCTGCACCGCCCGGGCTTTACCCTCGCCGTTGGCCAAGAGCACGATCCGGCGGGCGGCCATGATCGAGCCAATCCCCATGGATAGAGCCTGGCGGGGGACGTCCTCAGGACGGGCAAAAAAACGGGCGTTGGCCGCTATAGTCCCTTGGTCCAGGTCCACCAGGTGGGTGCGGGGGGGATAGTCCGCCCCGGGCTCGTTAAAACCTATATGCCCGTTGCCGCCGATGCCCAAGAGCTGCAGGTCTATGCCTCCGGCTTGGCGGATTTTTTCTTCGTAAGCCAGACATTCAGCCTCCACGTCTTGGGCCAGGCCGTCCGGGACGTTAGTCATTTCCCGGCGGATGTTGATGTGGCGAAAAAGGTTTTCTTCCATGAATCGCCGGTAACTGCAGGGGTTATCCCCGGCCACCCCGTAATACTCATCCAGGTTAAAGGATGTCACCCGGCTAAAATCCACCAGGCCCTCTTTGTGCATAGCCGCCAACTGTTCATAGGTTCCCACCGGCGTAGAGCCGGTGGCAAAACCCAGGACTGAGCCGGGCCGGCTGATGACCTGGCCGGCGATAAGCAGAGCCGCTGCTTTACTCATGGCCTCATAATCCTTAACTACGAAAAGTTCCACAGATACTACCTCCCACGACATCTTATTTTACCTACCAAAATTATACTGTATGCAGGCCGGAGGGGCAACGCCCCCTTTGGCCCCTATCCCCCGGGTACCCACTACTATTCCTAGCAGGAGGCAAAGAAAATGACAAAACCCTACTTGACCATGGAAGAGATAATCTCGATTCCCCGCCTGTCCCAGCCCGCCGTCGCCGAGGACGGCGGCCAAGTGGCCTGGGTGGAGACCACCCCCCACTGGGACAAAAACGAGTACCGAAAGCACGTCTATACCTACGCTAAAGCGACGGGAGAGACAAAGGCAGTGACCCAAGGAGAGACCCAGTCCCATTCACCCGCCTGGTCCAGCCTGGGGCTCTTGGCCTGGCTGAGTCCGACGGGAACCGGGGAGGATAAGCGCACAGAGATCTTTGTCCTGGACCAGGGCAGAACTGTCCGGGTCACCGCCACCGCCGCCGGGGTAATCTCCTTTCAATGGGCCCCCGACGGCAAGAGTCTGTATTATCTTGCCCCCGACCAGGAAAAAACTGAAGGGCAAAAAGCCCGCAAGGAAAGGTACGGAGACTTTGTCATGAGCGGCGAGTTTACTGGCAATTGCCTTTACCGCCAGGACCTGGCCGCGGGAATTGAACAAGGGCTGGCCGCCCAGGCGGGGCCAAAAGACCTGCGCCCGGAAAAAAAGGACCCCTCCTTGCCGGTCCCCGGGCCGGAGTTTTCCCACGTCCTCTCTTTTGCCCTCTCCCCCGACGGGAACAAACTGGCCTTCATGGCCGCTCCCAGTCCCGACTCCTTGGACTTAGAACAAGCCTCTCTCTACCTCCTCGACCTAAAAGAGGGAGCTCCCCGGGCCCTGCCCCTGGCCAAACCCCTGGACCCCTATGGCAAAATCCTCTTTTCCCCCGGCGGCGGCGAACTCTGTTACAGCCGCCCCATCAACGAGGGGAAATGGTACAATCTGAGCACTGTGGAAATCTACGACCTGACCCGGGGCAGTGTCAGCCAGCCCCTTTTATCTCTGGACGAAAACCCCTACCCCATCCGCTGGACTAAAAAAGGCCTGTTCTTTTCCTGGCAAGATAAGACAGACTGGCATGTCAGCCTGCTGGCAAATGGGGCAAGAGAGCCCATCCTCGAAGAGCCGGGCGCCCTTACCATGGCGGCGGCAGTAAGCGGCGACGGCCTTGCCCTGGCCGCCATCACCGCTACCCGGGACCAGCCTTTCGAGCTCTACCTGGACGGCCAAGCTCTCACCCAGCAATCCCGGTATTACCAAGGCAAGACCTTGAGCCGCAAAGAGGTGCTCCGCTGGGCCAGCCAGGATGGAACGGAAATCGAGGGGGTTTTCATCACGCCTCCCGCCCTGGAACCCGGCCGGGCTTACCCCCTGCTGGTGCTTGTCCACGGCGGCCCCACCTGGGCGGCCTTTGCCACCCCCGCTGATGATCCCTACTACCCCTACGAACAATTCGTCCAGCGGGGATTTATCCTTTTGGATGTAAATTACCGGGGCAGTTCGGGTTACGGCGAGAGTTTCCGCAAGCTCAACTACCGAAACCTGGGCCTGGGCGATTACCAAGACGTGGTCGCCGGCATCGACCTCCTGGTCGGCCGGGGCCTGGCCGATAAAGACCGGGTGGGCATCATGGGTTGGAGCCAGGGCGGCTACATTTCCGCCATGTGCACCACCTACGGAGATCGCTTTAAAGCCATCTCTGTCGGGGCCGGCATCAGCAGTTGGTACACTTACTACTGCAACACCGACATACCCGTCTTTACCCGCCACTACTTGGGCGACACCCCCTGGGCCGACGAAGAAATCTACAACCGGACCTCGCCGATAAACTACCTGGACCGGGCCTCCACTCCCACCCTCATCCAGCACGGGGACAGTGACGCCCGAGTCCCTTACGCCAACGCCCGGGAATTGTACCGGGGCCTGAAGGATATGGGTGTGCCCGTTGAACTGGTCAGTTTTACCGGTATGAGCCACGGCGCCAATAAACCGGGCCTGCACCGGGCCATCATGAAGCAAAATTACGCCTGGTTCTGCCA
Source organism: Firmicutes bacterium UBA4975 (assembly GCA_002397155.1). GTDB lineage: Bacteria > Bacillota > Proteinivoracia > UBA4975 > UBA4975 > UBA4975. The sequence goes on from DGZR01000008.1 coordinate 3,872, forward strand.
CTGGCTCCTGGGAGACGAACTGACGGATTTTTGGCTGCCCAGCAAAAAAGATTAAGGGAGAAAATGGCCGGTCCCAGGGTTTGTGATTTGTGCCACTATATTCTCCCCCTGCCTTTAAAAAAGCTTGTCTTTAATATATAATGTTACTTGGGCCATGGCGGCCACAACTTAAAAAAAGCATCACCGTCAACGAGGAGGAATAAAAAATGATTCTAGGTGTTCCCAAAGAAATAATGGAGGGTGAAAACCGAGTAGCAGCGACCCCGGACACCGTCAAAAAGTTTATTGCAGACGGGTTCACCGTTCTAATTGAACGGGGAGCAGGCAAGGGCGCCTACTTCCTCGACAACCTGTATGAGGAAGCCGGAGCCACCATGGTCGAGGATGCCGCCGAACTCTTTAAAAAAGCGGATGTCATCCTCAAAGTAAAGGAACCCCTGTTCAATAAAGAAAAAAACCTGCACGAAGTAGAAATGATGCATCCCGGCCAGTACTTAATCACCTTTATCCACCCCGCGGCGCCGGTAAACCATAAGATGGTGCAGGATTTGGCCGCCAAGGGCGTAATCAGCCTCACCCTAGACGGAATACCCCGCATCTCCAAGGCCCAGAAGATGGACGCCCTCTCCTCAATGAGCACCTGCGCCGGCTACCGCAGCGTCATCATGGCTGCCGAGTCCCTTTCCACCTTTATCCCGGAAATCTTCACCGCCGTCGGCCGGATTAAACCAGCCAAAGTGCTGGTTGTGGGCACAGGGGTCGCCGGTCTCCAAGCAGTGGCTACCGCCAAGCGGCTGGGCGCCATCGTCCACGCCTGCGACATCCGTCCCGACGCCAATGAACAAGCCAAGAGCGTGGGGGCCAAGGTCGTGGAAGCCGGAGTGCCCTCGGATATCGCTATCGGCAAGGGGGGCTACGCCAA
>DGZR01000008.1:5168-5401 GCA_002397155.1 Firmicutes bacterium UBA4975
GTTCCCGGTGAAGTCGTCCAGAAACACTCCGTCACCATCTCCGGCATCAAGAACATCCCCGGTCACATCCCCACCAGCTCCACCTGGATGTTCGCCAACAACGTCTACCACCTGGTCAACCACCTGGTCAAAGACGGCAAGATGGTCATCGACAGCCAAGACGAGATCACCGCCTCCATCCTGGTCACCGACGGCAAGCAGATCGTGCACGAGGGTGCCAAGGAGGCCATGGG
>DGZR01000008.1:5659-7709 GCA_002397155.1 Firmicutes bacterium UBA4975
AAAAAACCACTGGAGGTAACTATGTCGCCCCTAATCTTGCTAGCCATCTTTATTGCCGCCACCCTGCTCGGTTATAGCATCATCAAAAATGTGCCCAGCCTGCTCCATACTCCCTTGATGTCCGGCATGAATGCCCTGAGCGGCATAACCGTCCTGGGCGCCCTGACCACCGTCTCAATCCTGACCAGGGAATATAGCCCCGTCGTCGCCGGCCTCGTCGGCGGCCTGGCCGTCGTCCTGGCCATGATCAACGTCGTGGGCGGTTTCGGCGTCACCCATCGCATGCTGCGCATGTTTGACAAAGGGGGCAGAAAATAATGACTCCCCTCCTCTACTATATTATCAGCGCCGTCCTTTCTGTAGTAATCCTTTACGGCATCTCCTTAATGAGCCAGGTCAAGACCGCTGTCCGGGGCAACCAGCTCAGCGCCCTGGCCACCGCCGCCGCCATTATCACTACCTTAATATACTTCGGCATCCTCAGCGTCCCCGTCGCCCTGGTCATCGTCCTCATCGGCCTGGCCCTGGGCGCCTTCGCCGGCATCTACCTGGCCCAAAAGGTAAAGATGATTCAAATGCCGGAAATGGTCGGCATGCTAAACGGAGTCGGGGGTGCCGCCTCCGCCCTGGTGGGGGGCGCGGCAATGTTCGTCCCCGAAAGCGCCTTCTCCCTCCTCACCGCCGTCCTCGCCCTCTTAGTGGGCACCCTGACCTTTACCGGCAGCGCCGTCGCCGCCGCCAAGCTGGCGGGGATAATCAACGGCCGCCCCATCGTCTGGCGGGGTCACCAGGCCATCACTTTAATTGCCAGCCTATTAATGCTCTTGACCATCGTCCTCGCTTTTTTGCCGGGGGTCCCCATGGGCTATGTCGTTGCCGCCGCTGCCCTGGTCAGCGCTTTTTGGGGAATTGCCGTGGCGGTAAGGGTGGGGGGCGCCGACATGCCCATCACCATTTCCCTCCTCAACTCCTTTAGCGGAGTGGCCGGTTCCATCGCCGGCATGGCCATCGGCGACATTCTCCTGGTTTCCGTAGGGGGAATCGTAGGGGCCAGCGGCCTCCTCCTCACCCAGATAATGTGCCGGGCCATGAACGCCAGCCTGGCTGACATCCTCCTGGGCAAGACCAGCGTCTCCGGGACCGCCCAGAAAAAACCCTCGCCCTCCAACCAGCTCTCGGAGGAAAAAGTCAGAACCTCCGATCCCGCCCAGGTCCTGGGCCGGGCAAAAAAGGTCATTATCGTGCCGGGCTACGGGATGGCCATCGCTCAAGCTCAGCACTTGGTAAAAGAACTGGCGGACACCCTGGAGGCCAAGGGCGCCCAGGTCAAGTACGCCATCCACCCCGTGGCGGGCCGCATGCCCGGGCACATGAACGTCCTCCTCAGCGAAGCCGATGTGCCCTACGAGCAGCTCTACGAGATGGACGACATCAACGAAGAGTTTGCCGCCTGCGACGCCTGCTTGGTGGTGGGGGCCAACGACGTCATGAACCCCGCCGCCCGGGACAGCGAAGACACCCCGATTTCCGGGATGCCCATCCTGAACGTGGATATGGCCCCGGAAGTCATCATCTGCAATTACGACCTAAAGCCGGGCTACGCCGGGGTAGAAAACCCCATCTATTCCCGGCAAGAGGGCTTAAGCCTCCTCTTGGGCAACGCCGCCGACACCCTCCGGCAATTGCTGGCCGATCTTAAAGGGGCCGCCCCCGCCGCCCCGCCCGAAGCAAGCGAACCGGCCGTGGCAGCCGCCGCTGCCCTGAAAGGGGCGAAAAAGGTCATCATCGTCCCCGGCTACGGCATGGCCATCGCCCAGGCCCAGCACTTGGTCAAGCAACTGGCCGATGCCCTGGAAGCCCTGGGGGCCGAGGTAAAATACGCCATCCACCCCGTAGCGGGCCGCATGCCAGGGCACATGAACGTCCTCCTCAGCGAAGCCGACGTGCCCTACGAGCAGCTCTACGAGATGGACGACATCAACGAAGAGTTCGCCGCCTGCGACGCCTGCCTGGTGGTAGGGGCCAATGACGTCATGAACCCCGCCGCCCG
>DGZR01000097.1:0-1229 GCA_002397155.1 Firmicutes bacterium UBA4975
CGGGGCGGGTTCCGGGCGGGGGAGCTCAGGCGCCGGGGGCGGCGGGGCGGGTTCCGGGCGGGAGAGCTCGGGCACCGGGGGCGGCGGGGCAGGTTCGGGAGTGGGGGGTTCTACATGAGAGAAAGAAGCTCCGTCTAGTGCGCCTCCGCCGAAGTGTTCCATCAGGCTGGCGAAGAGCCAGGGGCCCAGGTCTAAATCATGAGGCCACTGGACGGCTGCCGCCGGAGTGAAGAGTTGGGTCCAAAGCCTTAGCTTTAGGTTGTAATGGGGCTTGTCGAAGGGAGTTGGATCGGGCAGGTAGGCTAGGTCCAGCCCTTTTTTTACTTTCTCGGCAATCAGCCGAGCCAGGGGGCGACTGCGAAAGCCGGCGCCGAGATACTTGACCCCGGCCGGGCCCGACCCCGTTTCGATGGCCAGCACCGCATCACCGGCGGGGTAAAGGCTGCCGTCATATAGGACCAGGCGGGCACCCGCCGCCTGGCAGAGGTGAAAAAAACGCTGGACCGTTGGGGGCCGGGCATCGCCCGGGGCGGAACTGAGCAAGGCCAGGCCCAGGGTCTTACCCGCCAGGGGGCTGTCCAAAAAAGCCGTGTCCTCGGCCAGGAGTCCAGAAAAGTTTTTCAGCGCCGAAAGGGGGACGTACCCTTGGCCGCCAAGGATGACTCCTCTGTCAGCTAGGAGAGAGCCGCCCCGGTAAATCTTGATTTCCATGTTCTCACCTCGGGTTTTAATCTCTTTTATATACTATGCAAAAGCCGGGGTACAGTGAAAAGGGCCGCTGCGCAGCGGCCCTGGTTAGCTTATGGTTTTTGGATGAACATTTCAGTGACGACGATGCCGGAGGGCTGGTTGTCCACGATGCCGATGCCCACATGGGTGAACTGAGGGGTGAGCAAATTGGCTCGGTGGTTAGTGCTGTTCATCAGGCGCATGTGGGAAACCAAGACATTGCCCGCTTTGGACAGGTTTTCCCCCCCTCGCAGGAACGAGATGTTGTTTGCCCGAAACATGTCGAAGGCCGTTCCATAAGTAGGAGACACATGGTCAAAATAGTTGTTGTTGACGATGTCCTGGCTCTTGAGCCGGGCCAGGGCGGTGAGGCGCAGGTCGGCCTGCAGGGGCTGCAGCCCGTAGGCGATCCGGTCCTTGTTGATGAGATCGAGCATCTGCTGTTCCCGGGCGGTAAGGCCGTCGGCGGGTGCGGGAGCAGGGGACGGGGTCGGCTCCGG
>DGZR01000097.1:1439-3047 GCA_002397155.1 Firmicutes bacterium UBA4975
GGCTGGGGCTGGGGGGCGGGCTGTTGGCCCGGTTGCTGGCCGGTACCGGCCAGCAGGGCTTTGCGGCTGGCGGCCCGGGACTCCCAAAAACCGTTACTTGTCTGGGAGGCGGGAGGGGTGGAGGGGGCCGGGTCAACGACCGGCGGCTGGGTGGGGGGCACCACCGGCGGCTGGGGGGCAGGGGCTTGCCCGCTGATATACTGCTGCAGGTAAGCGTAGTAGGAGATTGCCTGGGCGGCGGGGGAGGCGGCCAGAAGGAGGATGAGGGCCATACTGGCGGCGCCGATCAGCTTGATCAACTTTTTTTGCATTAGCAAGACCTCCGGTATTAGTGTTACCCCTCACTTTACATAATGTAAGAGCCGGGGACAAGCCCGTTAATCTTGAAGGACAGCGCTTGTCCCAACCCTGAGAGCTCCAAGCTGGCTGGAGGGATTGAAATCGGCTCTTTTTTAGCTGGGGGCAGATACTGCCAGTCTTTCCCCTTTTTCCCGCTTTAAATGTTCTTTTGCCCATATTGCGCAAATGCCTATCACCATTACCTCCGTCCTCTCATAACTTATTGTGAAAGGAGGGTAACCATATGGATATAACAAAAATCTGGCCCGGCAAAATCGGGTCATATCCCCGGCCTACCGAAATCGCCTGCATCTGGGTTGAAAAAATTTACGATGCCTGTTCGCAACGAGAATGCGAAGAGCTGGATTTCACCGATCTCGATGTGCCTGAAAGTCTTGTAGGTGAACTCGTCGTAGAATGCAGAATCATCCCAGGCAGCGAGTACTTTTGCGACTGGAGCATTGAGCCCATTGACGGCGGCCCCTTGGGCAGGGTACAAGTACAGGTGTGCGCCGTCCTGGAGATCATCCTCCGGGATTCGACGAACCCGGTAAATCTTACCGTCAATACCCGGGAGGTTTGCTTCCAAAAGGATGTCATTCTCTATGCTCCCGACCCGTGCAACATGGAAGTCCTGGCGGAATCGATATTTGAATCCCTGGCCTGCGAGGTCTCCCCGCCAAACGGCGCAGTAGTTGTCACCGCCACTGTCGGCGCTTTTGTCGTGGTCAAGACAGCCCTTTGGGTCCAGCTCTTAGTCCCGGCATACGGATTCTGCCCGGTTCCGCCTGAATGCGAGGAACTTGGCGATCTCTGCGAACAGTTTATGGAGCGTCCTTTCCCGCCCTTCTTCCCGCCGCAACTCACCGACCTGGGCGAGGGCGAATAAGTCTCTGCGGCGCCGCCCGGCGCCGCAAATTTGCAGACGGGGTGAATTAAGTGGGCAAAATTATGCTGGCAGCGCCTCACTCAACACTTGACGCCCACCCCCAGCTGATTCCCACCCTGGAGCGGGGCTACCAAGTTGAAGCATTCTTCGAAGATAGGTTGGGCAATACTCGATTGCATAAAATATGGCAGACTAAGGACCTAGAGGCCCTGGTAGTATTTGGGCAACTGACTGCTGCCGCCCAACTGGCCGGGCTGCCCCCCCGGAAATTCGCCTTGGTTTTTATCAACCTGCCTTACCCCCTTCCCGATAGTCTGAGTAAAGAGCCGATGACCATGCTTCTCAAAACTGGCGGCGACGGTTTTCAGCTGCGACTGTGG
>DGZR01000049.1:0-8375 GCA_002397155.1 Firmicutes bacterium UBA4975
GGCAGATTTTTTGATAGCCCAAAGCAGACTGGTGCGCGCCAAGCTCTCCCGGATCGACGGGGCAAAACCTGAACTGTCTAGTGCGGAGGCCGCCCTAAAGGTTGCAGAACGGGTTAAGAATACTGCGTTTATCCTTAGTAAGGTCGAATCCAAGGACAGGATTAAGAACCCGCAGCCGCCATTCATTACCAGCACCCTGCAGCAGCAAGCGGGAAGAAAACTGAATTTCAGCGCCAGGAAGACGATGTCTGTTGCCCAGCAGCTGTATGAAGGTATTAGCTTGGGCAAAAGGGGCACCACAGGCCTGCTGACTTATATGCGTACTGACTCGGTTCGGATTTCCGAAGATTTTCAGAAAGCAACCCAAGAGTTTATTGGCGGACATTTCGGTAAAGAATATGTACCGGGGCGGCCTCCTCAATACACCTCCCGGAAGGGAGCCCAAGATGCTCACGAGGCTATTCGTCCCACCGATGTAACTCTGATCCCGGAGGAAATACGCTCTTACCTATCTCCTGATCAGTATGCCCTTTACCAGCTGGTCTGGCAGCGTTATGTCATGAGCCAAATGAACCCTGCTCGATATAAGCAGCAGACTGCCACTTTTTCAGGCGGAAATATTATTTTTAAAGCCTCGCACCTGAGACTGATTTTCCCGGGTTTTCTAAAGGCGGGGGCAGAGCCGGAAAAGGAAGCTGAGGGAGCTGATTTTGAGGCTATCCGCGCGGGGGCAGAAGCGGTGATTAAGGATGTTTTCCCGGAGCAGCACTTTACTCAAGCCCCGCCTGCTTACAGTGAGGCCCTGTTAATCAAGGACATGGAACTTAAAGGTATCGGCAGGCCGAGCACTTATGCCCCAACTATAGATACTTTGCTGCAACGGGGGTATGTGGACAAAGAAAATAGCAAACTGCAACCTACTGAGTTGGGTTGTACTGTCAACGAGTTGCTGGGGCGCTTTTTCCCCGATATCCTCGACTTGGATTTTACTGCTGAACTGGAACACCAGCTGGATAATATAGGTGACGGCAAACTGGAATGGAAAAAAGTTGTCGGCGATTTCTATCGCAAATTTAAGAAGGATGTAGAGATTGCGGAAAAAGAAATGGATATTGTCACCGTTGCCGATGAAGTCAGCGATGAAGTTTGTGAAAATTGCGGGCGCAACCTGGTCATAAAGGCGGGAAGATACGGCAAGTTTTTGGCTTGCCCAGGTTATCCGGAGTGCAAAAATACTAAACCGCTGCTGAGGAGAATTAACGTCCAGTGCCCTAAGTGCGGCGGTGATATCGTGCACTTGAGAAGCCGCAAGGGCCGCTGGTTTTATGGTTGTACAAACTATCCCGACTGTGACTTTCGTTCCTGGAAGCAGCCAGTGGCGGAAAAGTGTCCCCTCTGTGCTTCACTATTGGTGGTTCAGAAGAAAGATACCTTGGGATGCAGCAATACTGCATGTCCATATACCCGCGAGAGGGAGCAGGCGAATGAGTGATATTACCATCATCGGCGGCGGTCTAGCCGGGTGTGAGGCTGCCTGGCAACTAGCCAACCGGGGTCTGTCAGTTCTTGTAATTGAAATGCGTCCGGAGCGGATGACTCCGGCCCATACCGGAGGGGATTTGGCAGAACTGGTTTGCAGTAATTCGTTGGGGGCGGTCAACCCATATACTCCAAGCGGATTGCTGAAATCTGAATTGCGAGCTTTGAATTCCTTGATTATGGCTTGCGCTGATCAAACTAGAGTACCGGCTGGGGACGCCTTGGCTGTCGACCGCTCTCTTTTTGCCCAGCTGGTTACTGCGAAAATTAGCGGACACCCGAACATACGTCTCCGGCGGGAACATTGGACCCAGTTTCCCTCCGCTCCAGCAATTATTGCTACTGGACCGCTTACCGATGGAGAGTTTGCCCAGACGCTGAAATCTAGTCTGGGCGAAGATATGCTTTCTTTTTTCGACGCTGCCGCTCCAATTATCTTCGGGGAGAGTATTAATTTCAGCAAAGTATTCCGCGCTTCCAGATATGGTAAGGGCGGCGCCGATTACCTGAATTGTCCCTTGAGCAAGGAAGAATACCAGACCTTCTATAGAAACTTGATCGAGGCTGAGACTGTTGACCTGAAGGAATTTGAAGGGAGCAATTTTTTTGAGCACTGCCTGCCCGTGGAAGTGATTGCAAAGAGAGGGCCAAAAACCCTTACCTTTGGACCGATGAAGCCGGTAGGTCTCCAAGACCCTTGCACGGGCAGGCAACCCTATGCTGTGGCCCAATTGCGCCGTGAGGATATTGAGGGTGAGCTCTATAACCTTGTGGGGTTCCAAACCAATCTTACCTGGAAGGAACAGAAGAGGGTGCTGCGCTTGATCCCAGGCCTTGAAAACGCTGATTTTGCCCGTTTTGGCGTTATGCACCGCAATACTTATATCAACGGGCCCAAAATCTTCGGCAAAAATTATCAACTGCAAGCTTTTCCCGGACGGTACATTGCCGGGCAGTTAGCAGGAGTGGAAGGGTATTTGGAGTCCACTATGTCCGGCTTGGTGGCGGCGCTGGATTTGTGGGGCGAAAGCAAAGGTATTTCAATCGATTTCCCTCGGGAAACTCTGTCAGGCAGTCTTACTAATTACGTGTCCCGGGACAACGTCAACTTTCAACCCATGAACGCCAATTTTGGCCTGCTGCCTCCCTTAAGGACAAAGGGGAGCAAAAAACAGCGCCGAGAAGAATATGTAGAGCGGGGAAAAAATAAATTATTTTTGTTTGCTAAAGATTTGCTTTGCTAATGTTGTTTTCCTATTCACACTTTGCTATTATAGATAAAGGGTGTTAAAATATTGGTGATCTTGACAGACTATGTCAAATGGTTGCAAGTGAATGGCTTTTCTTCAGAAACCGTCAAGGCTTATCAAAATGATTTGCAGGATTTTTTACGCTCCCTGTCAGTCACACTTGAAGAGGCGGATCGGAATGATATCCGCAGGTTCTTGGCGCTGCTTCAGTCCAGAGGCTGTTCGAAGCGAACAGCAGCCCGAAAGCTTGCTGCAATCCGCAGTTATTACCGCTACTGTCTTCTCACCGGCGAGCACGAGTTGAATCCTGCCCAAGGAATCAGGACCCCGAAGTTTGGCCGGTCGCTGCCTAGGTTTCTTTACCCGGACACGGTGTGCGAACTCCTGGATCTTCCTAAGGATACCCCTCTGGGCTTACGGGACAAGGCAATGCTGGAGTTGCTGTATGCTACAGGGATACGAGTTGGAGAACTTGTAGCCTTGGAGTTGGCGGATTTTAAAGCCGAGAGCAGCCAAATTATTGTCACCGGAAAGGGCAACAAACAGCGCTTACTACCCATTAACCTTGAAGCAGTTGTCTCGCTGGAGCATTACTTGGAAGAGGGACGACCTAAACTTGTTACCCGTCCCTGCCCGAAAATCTGGTTAAATAAAGACGGCGGGGCACTGGGGCAAAGGGGAGTGCGCTGGATACTGACGAAATACTGCAAGGACTTGTCCCTTAAGCATTCAGTATCCCCCCACGTAATCAGACACAGCTTTGCCACCCATATGTTGGAGAATGGTGCTGATCTGAGGACTGTCCAGGAGATTTTAGGCCATTCCAGTCTGTCGTCAACCCAAATCTATACCCATGTCACCAAGGAACATCTTAAAGCTGTTTACGAAAACAGCCACCCCAGAGCGTAAAATTTTAATCAAAAGAGGAGGAAAAAATCATGCAAAACCTGCTACAAAAAAACCGCCGACTGAACAAAGTTTTTCAAAACGCAGCCGGCGAGTCGGTTGACTTTGCAGAAGTTGCCGAGGTACTGCAGGAAATCATCAGCGCAGACGCTTTTATTATCAGCGTCAAGGGAGAAATTTTGGGGAAGGCCGCCAGTTATAAAGGTGCAGAATTTCCCCAAGACTTTAATGAGGCCCTAACCGACATTCAGAAGGTCCAATTCAATGTTGCTGAACCCGTTGTGGACAGTGTCTTTCCTGGGAAAAATACTGCTATCGTCCCAGTAATCGGCAAGAACCAAAGGGTAGGAACTTTGCTTCTGGTAAAGGATGGCAAATTTGAAGAAAGGGACCTGGTCAGCGCTGAATTCGCTGCCACTGTTGTCGGTATGGTCATCCTTCGTACCAGGGCTGATATTATCGACGAAGAAGACCGTAATCGGGCAATTGTCCAGAAGGCGCTTAACACCTTGTCCTATTCCGAACAAGAAGCAGTCGAACATATCTTTCAAGAGTTAGACGGCAGAGAAGGCCTTCTAGTCGCCAGCAAAATTGCCGATCGGGTGGGCATTACCCGTTCAGTCATAGTCAATGCCTTGCGCAAATTTGAAAGCGCCGGGGTGATCGAATCCCGTTCCCTGGGCATGAAGGGCACTTTCATCCGCATTCTCAACGATCAATTAGTGCCTGAACTAGAAGCGCTGAAAAACCGTTAGCCCTCGTTTCGAGGGCTTTTCTTCTTTCCTGGGGATATTAGGCAGGAAAAGAACGGCAATTCGTCGAAAATAGTGTAAAACCAAGCAACTGGGGGGAAGGAATTGGGTCCGAAGAAACGCATTCTAGTAGTGGACGATGCAGCTTTTATGCGAATGATGATCAGAAACATCCTTACCAAGAACAACTTTGAAGTGGCGGGGGAGGCGGCCAACGGCGAAGAGGCCGTGAGCAAGTACATTGAGCTGTCTCCCGATCTGGTTACTCTGGACATAACCATGCCCGGCATGGACGGGGTCACCGTCCTAAAAAAAATTCGCCAGCACGATCCCAACGCTCGGGTGGTGATGTGCTCGGCCATGGGCCAGCAGGCCATGGTCGTTGATGCCATTCAAAATGGGGCAAAAGATTTTATCAATAAACCCTTTCATCCCCAAAAGGTTGTTGAGATCCTGCGCCGGGTCTTGAGATAGGTGATGACAGTGGATAATCAAGAATTGAGCGCCTACCTGCCCCTTTTTATTGAGGAGAGCAAGGAGTACATCCAGCAAATCTCGGACAACCTCCTGCGCCTGGAACGGGAAGCAAGGGATGCCGAAGCGATAAACGAGGTCTTCCGCGCCGTCCACACCCTAAAGGGTATGGCGGCCACCATGGGCTATTCTGAAATAAGCCAGCTAGCCCATGAAGCGGAAAACCTGCTGGATGAAATTCGCCACAACTCGATTGAAATCAGCCCGGCTATGATTACAGGGTTTTTTCACGTCGTCGACGAATTTGAAAACCAGGTGGGACACCTGGTGGAAACCGGTGAACCCCTGCCCATGCCCCGCCAGAAAATTGAAGAGATCCGCGCTTTTCTCAGCCGCCCGGTCCGAGAAGAAGTAAGCCCCCAAGAAGGGGAGGGGGAAGAAATTGAGGGCGAGGAGCCGGATACCCCGGAAGGGCAAGATGCCCCGGCCGAGCCCAGTCCCCCCGGGGCCTACAAGCTGGAAGTTTTTTTTACCTCCGACTGTCTCCTGCCCCAGGCCCGAGCGTTGATTGTCTGCAATCAACTGGCCTCGGTGGGCACCCTTCTCAGCACCAACCCCTCTCAGGAAGACCTGCCCGACCTGGCCGCCCTGGACAAGCTCCAGTGCTGGGTCCGGGACATCCGCCCGGACCAGGTGCGGGCCCTGTTGGAGGGTGGCGTGGAAATAGACTACTATACCATAGAATTGGCCGAGGACGAAGAATCCCCCCCGGCCGCGGACAGTCCGGCTCAAGACCCCGGGGCGGAGGTGCCGGACCCCGCCGATTCCCGGCACGAGGCCCAGGTATTCCGCCCCAGCATTCGGGTCGATACCGAGAAGCTGGACCAACTCCTCAACCTGGTCAGCGAGCTGGTCATCAACAAAACGGCTCTGCAGCAAGGAGCGGCGGCCTATCCCCCTCTCACAGAAGGGGTTGAGCACCTCCATCGCTTGACCTCCGAGCTCCAGTCCATCGTCATGAAAATGCGGATGATCCCCCTGGAAACGGTTTTTAATCGCTTTCCCCGCATGATCAGGGACACCGCCATGAGTCTGAACAAGCTGGTCAACTTTGAGATAGAAGGGGCGGAGACCGAGCTGGACCGGACGATTATCGACGATATCGCCGACCCCCTGGTCCATCTACTCCGCAACGCCATAGACCACGGGATTGAACCGGTGGAGCAGCGGCTGCAAAAGGGCAAGCCCCGGACGGGGACGGTGAGCCTCAAAGCCTACCAGACGGGGAACCAAGTCATAATCGAAGTCTCCGACGACGGCCGGGGATTGGACCTGGGGCACATTCAGAGCAAGGCCCGGGAACTGCGCCTGTTCACCGGCTTGGAGGCCGACCAGGCTGAACTGCAAAACCTGATTTTCACTCCGGGTTTCAGCACCGCCGAGAACGTCACCGACTTGTCGGGGCGGGGGGTGGGCCTGGATGTGGTGAAAAATTCTATTGAATCCCTAGGGGGCGCCATCGAAGTCCTTTCCCAGCCCGACGCCGGTGCCATGTTCCGCATTTCCCTGCCCCTGACCCTGGCGATCATCCAGGGGCTCTTAGTCAAGTGCGGCGCAGAGCACTACGCTGTGCCCCTGACTTATGTTGAAGAGACGGGATTTTTCTACTCCGATGAGATTCGCACCATCGGGCAGCAAGAGATCATAATGCTCCGAGGAAAAGTCCTGCCCCTAGTTTTCTTAAGCAAGCTCTTGGGGGCCGAGGAGGCGGAACCGGGCGAACTGAGCCTGGTGGTGGTCCGGTACGGCCAGGGCCAGGTGGGAATTGTCGTCGATGACCTGGTGGCTCAACAGGACATCGTCATCAAGAATCTGAACTGGGGGGAGCGCTTCTTTCGTTCCTTCTTGGGCTGCTCGATCCTCGGAGACGGCTCTGTGGTCATGATCCTGGATATCTCCGTCATCCTGTCCGGGCTCAAGTTGAGGGGGGTAATCAATGAATAGACAATTTGTCGTTTTTCCGCTGGCCGACGAGCTGTACGGCATAGACATACAGCAAGTCATGCGAATAGAAAAAATGCTGCCCCTGACCAGGGTGCCCAACGCGCCGCCCTTTGTCATCGGGGTGTGCAACCTGCGGGGCCGGGTGGTCCCGGTAATCGATCTCAAGCGGCGTCTCGCCCTGCCCAGCCGCCCCAATGAAAACGCCAAAATAATCATCTCGTCAATCGGCAGCAAAGTAGTGGGCATGACAATCGATTCCACCGTCGACGTCTCGACGATTCAGACCGAGGAGATTGAGCCCTCGCCGGCCTTGGTCACCGGTATTGATACCCAGTTCATCCAGGGGGTGGCCAAACTGAGCAACCGCCTGCTGATTATTTTGGATGTGGAGCGGATTCTGTCCGTCGACCAGCTCAACGTCCTGAATGATATGGGCTAGCCCATGGAGAAACTAGATTTCTCCGAGCAGGACTTGCTCACAGAGGTGGGGTCAATCGGCACCGGTCATGCCGCTACCGCCATGGCCGAAATATTGGGCCAAAAGATCACCATTACCGTCCCCCAGGTTAAACTGGTCAGCTTTGACCGGGTGGCGGACTATGTGGGAGGACCCGGCAGCCATATCGCCTGTATTTTCCTGGAGGTCTTGGGGGACCTGCCGGGCACTGTCCTCGTCATGTTCAATGAGAGCACCGCTTCCCGCCTCCTGGACAGCCTCATTCCCGGCACCCAACTGGATTTTTTTAACCTTTCCGACTTGCACCGGTCGGCTTTAATGGAGCTGGGCAACATACTCTCCGGGGCCTATCTTTCCGCCCTGGCAGACTTTTCCCAGCAGCGGATCTTTTTGAGCGTGCCCCGGCTGGCGGTGGACATGGTGGAGGCCACCTTGAGCGTGCCCATGGCCCGGCTGGGCATCAAGACCGATTATGCCCTCTTGATTCAGGCGCGTTTTTTTGAAGAGTCCAGCAACCGGGGCTACATTGTCTTTCTGCCCGACCCCAGCGCCGCCTCCAAGATTAAGGCAATTTTTGGGGTGGGCAGCCATGGATAATTTCCATATCGGCATGGCCCAGCTCCTGGCGCTAAAAGGACCGGGCATAATCCGCTCGACGGGGCTGGGTTCCTGTATCGGCATCATCCTCTTTGACCCCTTTTCCCAGACGGGGGGAATGGCCCATGCCATGCTGCCCAGACACCGCCACGGCCGCAACGACAATAAGGCCAAGTACGTCGACACGGCCATCAAGATGCTGCTGGAGGAAATGGAGGCCAAGGGGGCAAAACGGGAAAACATCATCGCAAAACTGGCCGGCGGTGCCCAGATGTTTTCCGACGGGGGCCGGAGCAGTCTCCTGGAAATCGGGCGCCGGAACAGCGCCGCTGCCGAAGAAGAGCTAAAGGAACTGGGCATCCCCATAATGGCCAAGGATGTGGGCGGCACCTGCGG